>CAUVFB010000006.1:0-19291 GCA_963551095.1 uncultured Prevotella sp.
CGGCGATTCGTGTGAATAGCGTCATGTTGTTGTTTTTGGGTGAATGGATGGGTAAAGATAACAAGAATCTCCCGGCATTGTTCCTGGGTATTAATAGAAAAAGCGAGGAATCCTTGCCTATCGGATTTCTCGCTTTCGGTGCTTTGTGACTCCGCAGGGATTCAAACCCTGGACCTTCAGAACCGGAATCTGACGCTCTATTCAGCTAAGCTACGGAGCCAAATGCCACGCAAAGGTACACTAAACTTTGGAAAAGGCAAAGGAAATGTGCTTTTTTCTGTGTCTTACTCGTAGCAGTTTAGAAAATATTATGGTATTTCTTTGCCCCGTTATCAATATTAATCGCTAATTTTGCAGCCATCATCATCACAAACGAAACGTATCTATGACTCTTGATACACTGACGGCCATATCGCCGATTGACGGACGTTACCGAGGAAAGACGGAGCGGTTGGCCGCTTATTTTTCTGAATTTGCACTGATCCGCTACCGCATTCGTGTCGAGATTGAGTATTTCATCGCACTCTGCGAGCTACCCCTGCCGCAATTGGAAAGATTTGATCATGCGCTTTTCGAACGACTGCGCACCTTATACCGCAACTTCTCAGAAGCCGATGCCGCACGCGTGAAAGACATCGAAAAGATAACCAACCACGACGTAAAGGCCGTCGAATATTTTATCAAGGAGGAACTGGACAAAATCGGCGGTTTGGACGACTTCAAGGAGTTCATTCATTTCGGGCTCACCTCACAAGATATTAATAACACCAGCGTGCCGCTGTCCATTAAGGAAGCTCTCAAGGAGGTGTACTGCCCACAAGTTGAAGAACTCATAGCGCAACTGCAAGCTTACGCAGAGGAGTGGAAGAGTGTGCCCATGCTGGCTAAAACCCACGGACAGCCCGCCTCGCCGACCCGTCTGGGAAAGGAAATAGAAGTATTTGCCTATCGGCTCAGCGAACAACTCGCATCGCTCAGACAATGTAAACTGACCGCAAAGTTCGGTGGAGCCACGGGAAACTACAACGCACACCACGTCGCCTATCCCGACTACGACTGGAAGAGTTTCGGCGACCGCTTCGTCGGCATGAAGCTGGGGCTGGAGCGCGAACAGTGGACCACGCAAATCAGCAACTACGATCACCTCGGTAGCATATTCGATGCCATCCGCCGCATCAATACAGTCATCATCGACCTGGATCGCGACTTTTGGATGTACATTTCCATGAACTACTTCAAGCAGAAGATAAAGGCCGGCGAAGTCGGGTCGAGTGCCATGCCGCACAAAGTCAACCCCATCGATTATGAGAACAGCGAAGGCAACCTCGGTATCGCCAATACCCTCTTTCAGTTCTTAGCCCAAAAGCTGCCCGTCAGCCGTTTACAGCGCGATCTCACCGACTCAACAGTCCTGCGCAACATCGGCGTTCCGTTGGGACACAGCATCATTGCCATTCAAAGCACGCTGAAAGGACTTCGCAAACTCATCCTCAATGAAGAGAAACTGACAGAAGACCTCAACAACACATGGGCTGTAGTGGCCGAGGCCATTCAGACCATTCTCCGCCGGGAATCCTATCCGCATCCCTACGAGGCTCTGAAAGCACTCACACGCACCAATAAGCCGATGAACGAAGAAACTATCCACGAGTTTATCCGAACGCTGAATATCGACGACAAGGTGAAAAAGGAACTGATGGCAATAACGCCCATGAACTATACAGGGGTGTAAACCGAAAGACAAGGAAGCTACATCCCGCCGTCTCGCCCGGCATCAGGCCGCAAGAGGACATAAAGCAGAAATATCAATTCATTAGAACCTAACAAACAACGCATTAACAAACAAGGCCGGGAGGCCGATTCATTAATTTTTAAGGAGAGAATTATGTCAGAAGAATTAGAAAACAAACAAGAAATGTCAGAACAGAATGAGAATAGTCGGGAAGGCTACTCACCTGCAGGACAAAGTGATTACCAGAGAGACTATCGTTCGACAGGAAGGCCTCAACGTCCACGCATCCACTCACAGCGCACATACGGAAGCGAGCGAGTAGGGAACGGTAACGATGGTGGTTTCCGACCGGAAGGATTCGGGGCGAATCTGCAAGGCAGCGGCATCTCACGTCAGGGAGGCTACCGTCCACGTACCAACAACGGTTACAACAATGGCTATCAGAACCGTGGAGGCTATCAGCCACACCCACAGCAAGGTGGCTACCGCCCGCGCTACAATAACAACAACAGCGAAGAGGGTGGCTATCAGCAGTACCAAGGTGGCTATCAGAACCGCGGAGGCTATCAGCCACGCCCACAACAAGGCTACCGGCCACGTTACAACAATAACGAAGAAGGCGGATATCAGCCACGCCAGGGTGGCTATCAAAACCGTGGAGGCTATCAGCCGCGTCAGGGTGGTTATCAGAGCCACGGCGGGTATCAGCCGCGCCAGAACGGATACAACAATCAAGGCGGATACAACAACCGTGGTGGTTATCAGAATCGCGGCTATGGGCAGCAGGGCGGCTATCGTCGTCAGCACACAGCCGACTACGATCCGAATGCAAAGTATTCGCTCAAGAAACGCATAGAATATAAGGAGATAAATATTGACCCGAACGAGCCGATTCGCCTGAACAAGTTTCTTGCCAATGCCGGTGTTTGCTCACGACGCGAGGCTGACGAGTTCATTCAGGCAGGCGCAGTAACGGTCAACGGAAAGGTGGTTACCGAATTGGGAACAAAGGTGCTCCGCTCCGATGCCATCGTATTCCGTGAGAAGCCTGTTACGCTTGAGAAAAAAGTCTACGTATTGCTCAACAAGCCGAAGGATTGTGTTACAACCAGCGACGATCCACAACAGCGCAAGACGGTTATGGATCTCGTCAAGGGCATCTGTCCGGAGCGTATCTATCCTGTCGGTCGGTTGGATCGCAATACTACGGGTGTGCTTCTGCTGACTAACGACGGCGATTTGGCAAGCAAGTTGACCCATCCAAAGTTCCTCAAGAAAAAAGTCTACCACGTATTCCTCGACAAACCCATCACAGCTGCCGACCTTCAGAAGATTTCTGAGGGCATCGAACTTGAAGATGGAGAAATCAAGGCAGACGCCATTTCGTATTCCGACGAGAAGGACTTGAGTCAGGTGGGCATTGAAATCCACAGCGGAAAGAACCGTATCGTCCGCCGAATCTTTGAGAAGCTCGGCTACCGTGTGGTAAGACTTGACCGCGTACAGTTTGCCGGACTCACCAAGAAGAACGTTCGCCGTGGCGATTGGCGTTTCCTTACAGAAAAAGAGGTAGATATGCTGCGTATGGGCGCGTTTGAGTAAGAGTAAGATTAATAATGAGAGAATGGAAAGGTTGAAAGGCTTCGATCTCTTCCATTCTCTCAACCTTTCATTATTCCAACACTAAAATGAAGAGAACAAAGATCGTCGATGCGCTTACCTGCACCGACTTTGGAAAGGAAATAAACGTCAAGGGATGGGTGCGTTCCCACCGCAGCAGCAAGGCTGTCGACTTCATCGCACTCAACGACGGCTCTACGATTAAGAATATTCAAGTCGTTGCAGACCCGACGACGATAGATACAGAAGAACTGAAAAGCATCACCACCGGGGCATGCATCAACGTAACCGGCACACTCGTAGAAAGCCAAGGCAAGGGACAGACATCAGAAATCCAATGCAAGGAGATTGAGATCTACGGTCTCTGCCCGAGCGATTATCCCATGCAGAAGAAAGGGCAGAGTTTCGAATACATGCGCAAGTATGGACATATGCGCCTGCGCACCAACACGTTCGGAGCCGTCTTCCGCATTCGGCACAATATGGCCATTGCCATACACAGATATTTCCACGAACACGGCTTTTACTATTTCCACACACCACTCATCACAGGCAGCGACGCAGAGGGTGCCGGCAATATGTTCCAAGTAACGACGCTTGACCTCGACCGCATTGCCAAGACAGGGGAAGTCGACTACAGTGCCGACTTCTTCGGCAAGCGAACTAACCTGACTGTATCCGGACAGCTCGAAGGCGAGTTGGGGGCAACATCGCTTGGAGCCATTTACACTTTCGGACCGACTTTCCGTGCCGAAAACTCCAATACGCCCCGCCATTTGGCAGAGTTCTGGATGGTTGAACCCGAAGTTGCCTTCATCGACAAGGACGAGTTGATGGATCTTGAGGAAGACTTCATCAAATACTGTGTTGGTTGGGCTTTGGAGAACTGTAAGGACGATTTGGAGTTTCTCAACAAAATGATCGACAAACAACTTATTGCCCGGCTGGAAGGTGTGATGAAGGAAAACTTTGTCCGACTCACCTACACCGAAGGCATTCAAATACTCCAAAAGGCCGTAGCTGACGGCATTCAGTTCGAATTCCCCGTTACGGGCTGGGGGATGGATCTGAGCAGCGAACACGAGCGCTACCTCGTCGAGGAACATTTCAGGCGTCCCGTCATCATGACCGATTATCCGAGCGAAATCAAATCGTTTTACATGAAGAAAAATCCAGACGGAAAGACCATGCAGGGAACGGATGTTCTCTTCCCCCATATCGGCGAGATTATCGGAGGATCTATCCGTGAGGACAACTACGACAGGCTCCTCGCCGAAATCGACAGCCGCGGCATGAAACGCGAAGTATACGACTGGTACCTCGATACCCGCAAGTACGGCACTTGTCCTCACGGCGGATTCGGACTCGGCTTTGAGCGTCTTATCCTCTTCGTAACAGGCATGCAGAACATCCGCGATGTAATCCCGTTCGCACGAACGCCGAAGAACGCCGAGTTCTAAGCGATACAGAAGCGAATGTGTCGAATATCCAATCTAGTAGGGACAGGCGAGCGTGTCTGTCCCTACAGTTTTTATCAATCATCAGCCTATCTGACACACCTCAAAACATCCTTTTCGTTTTATTCCACCATCTGTCTTCTCACGACCAGGCGTTTTTCATATAGATAAAGTGCGCGTCGTTGGTGAGAGCGGGCAGACGTTTTTTTGCCATAGCGTTTGCCACGGCATAGCATTTAACACAGCATGATGCGACTTTTGGGCTTCATCTTTCCGAGCGTTTTCCTGTTTCCTGCCGAATCGTAGCCAAAGTGGAGCTTCCTCACCGTCGTTAGGCTTTCTATCTCTAAATAAAATAACTTTCTTCCTCTAAGTTAAACGACTTTCATCGTTCCTAAGGCAGAACAAAAAGCTCCGACATTGCGCAAAAAAGGGGATGTGCCTATTTTGACACACCCCCGCTTTGTAAGTAAAAATAGTCTAAATGTGAGCCTGTTATCTTTTGGTCTGTATGTTGAATTCCGTTACTTTGCTGATGCTTTTGCTGCCTTGCAACACTGTCAGGGCAAACTTTGCCACTCCCGCTTTCAGCTTCCTGTCGGCCTTAACGACAGCTGTATAGCGTATTCCCTTTCCAGGGGCGATGCTTTCAATATGTACCGAGGGACTAATGTATATGTGGCGATTTCCCGTCAATTCCAGTACAGAGGGCTGTATATCGCAGAGAGTTTGCCGGCTGCGGTTGTATACCTCGAAGATGACTTTCCCGATCTCGTTGGCTGACAGAGTCCCGTCCTGATTGTCGTCGACAAACCGCGCGTTGACAATCTCTATGGTGGGCGTATATTCGTATTCCCCGGTAATGCATTCGACACTCGACTGCGCAGGAACGTTTGTCGTAGGCTGGGCAGCACTGTAGTCGCCCGTGTAGTCGCTGCTTTGGAAATTATAGATGCGGTCGTCGCCTGTACCGTTGGCATCGAAGCCGCTGCCGTCTGCGCCGTTCACCAATGTCGTTGTGTCGGCATAGCTGTATGTTGCCTTTCCGCCCATGTTGTATGTATCATCGGTATATGGGCTGTTGCCCTGCACCTTGCTCGCTTGTACACGCTCGTAATGGTCGTGTACTTCCTGTTGTGCTTTTTGGTCGGCTTCCGAGCCGATGGCTGCTCCCACAGCTGCTCCGCCGGCCATGCCGATAATGGTTCCCCAGTCTGATCCGCGCGCACCTCCCGCTATGCCTCCGATGGCACTTCCTAAGACACTTCCGATAGAGCCACCGGTATACGCGCCCTCTCCGGTATAGGTACCGCAGCTGCTTACGATCAACAGTGCGCCGACGAGTAGGATGTAGTCTTTCTTCATATCGCCATGAGTTATAATCGTGGCGCAAAGGTATCTGCTGCCGTTGTGTGTGGCAAGGACAAATCCCTACGGATGGAGGGGGAATCCCTATAGGTGAGTGCACGATGTACAGGAAACGCATTATGTCCGGTCAATCCAACTCTTTGGATCAACGTGTCCAACTGATTATCACACTGATGACAATCAATTATCACGTAGGAGATAATCAATTATCACATAGGAGACAATCAATTATCACGTAGGAGACAATGGATTGGCACGCAGAGGATAAAATGTCCGTATGAGTATCAGGATGGAACCGGAAACGGATGTGGAGGCAATAAAGTCGGGGAAAGCGCGTTGAAACGATAATGAGAAAGATATTTCTGCTATATATACTGCTGCCGCTATGGTCTACCGTTGCACTGCTGACAGCCTGTACCGACGACGACAGTTTCACGACATCGACGGCCAACCGGCTCACGTTCTCCACCGATACCGTGCGGCTTGACACCACCTTTTCGAAAGTTCCGACCGCCACCAAAACCTTTTGGGTTTACAATCGGTCGGGGAATGGCATCCGCCTCGCGAACGTCCGGCTGGAACAAGGTAACCAGACGGGATTCCGGGTGAACGTCGACGGCGTATACCTCGGACAGGAAAGTGGCTTCCAAGCAAACGACCTGGAGGTGCGGAACAAGGACAGCATCCGCGTGTTTGTTGAGCTGACATCGCCGCAGAACAACGGGAACGAACCACAGAAAGTGGAGGACAACCTCGTCTTCACCCTCGAAAGCGGTGTGCAGCAGAAAATCAATCTCAACGCATACAGCTGGGATGCCGAACTGCTGAAGTCGGTTGTTATCCGGCGCGATACCACCATTGCCCCGTCAGGGAAACCAATTGTCATTCAGGGAGGATTGAAAGTAGACAGCGGAGCCGTGCTGACCATCGCCGAAGGAACCACCCTTTACTTCTCCAACCGAGCCGGCATTGAGGTTTACGGGCAACTGAAGATAGAAGGGACAGCCCGAAACAACGTCATTCTGCGCGGCGACCGCATCGACCGCATGTTCGACTATCTCCCCTACGACCGTGTGAGCGGACAGTGGCAGGGCATCCGCTTCCATTCGTCGAGCTACCGCAATACCATCACCTACACCGACTTGCATTCTGCCTACAACGGCATCGTCTGCGACTCGTCCTCTGCCGAAAAGACCAAGCTGACCCTTTCCAACAGCACCATCCACAACTGTCAGGGATATGGACTGCTGGCCACCAACTGTATCATCAAGGCCACCAACTGTCAGATTACAAACACGCTCAACGACTGTGTCGCTATCTTCGGCGGAGGGATGGCCTTGCTCCAATGCACGATAGCCCAGTTCTATCCTTTCGATACCCACCGTGGAGCCGCACTCCGCTTCGGCAACTACCGCGATGGCTATGCCTGCCCGCTGCTATGGCTGGACGTGACAAACACGCTCGTTACGGGCGAAGCCGAAGATGTTCTGATGGCAAGTATCAAGGAGGACGTTCCTGCCAGCTATCGGTTCGACCACTGCATCCTGCGCACCGGTAAGCCTGACACCATCGATCCTGACCACTTCGGGAAGATATGGTGGGAAAATCCCAAAGATACCGTCAGCAGTGGCCGAAAGCACTTCCGACGCATCGACAACAGTAAGCAATCCTACAACTTCCATCTCGACTCGCTCTCCACCTGCATCGACTCAGCTGCAGTAACGACCCTACCCGAACTGGCCGTCGACCGCGACGGGAACAGCCGCGACGGAAAGCCCGACATCGGATGCTACGAATACAGAAAAGAATAATTCCCGAGCCAATGAAAACCATCCACATAGACATCAGAATCGGCTTCTGCCAAATGGAGGAACTCTCCACAGATGACCGGAACCTCGTCGAAGCTGCCATCCGAGCCACCCGCAACAGCTACTCGCCCTACAGCCACTTCGCCGTCGGAGCCGCCCTCAGACTGGCCGACGGCACAGTCGTCGCAGGAGCCAATCAAGAGAATGCCGCCTACCCGTCGGGACTCTGCGCCGAGCGCACAGCCATCTTTGCCGCCCAGGCACAACACCCCGACCAGCCCGTAACCACACTCGCCATCGCCGCCGCTACCGGCGGGCATCTCGTACAAGCACCCATCGTCCCCTGCGGAGCCTGTCGACAGGTCATCGTCGAGACAGAGCATCGCTACCAAAGCCCCATCCGCCTGCTCCTATACGGAACGAACGGCATCTACGCAGTCGACTCCATCAAAGACCTGCTGCCCCTCTCCTTCGTGAGCGATGCCATGAAATAAAGCTCATCACCCCCGACGACAAACATTCAGACAATATGAACTCTCTACCCAAAGACCCCGCCATCCTCGTCAGCAGCATCAACATGCTCCTCCGCGACAACGAGTTCGACAGCCTCGAATCGCTCTGCTACAGCTTCAGCGAGAATCCAACTGCCATCAAGACGCGTCTCAACAAGGCCGGCTACGTATACAGCGAGCTGCAAAGACAGTTCCGCCCTGCCGGCTACGACCAATAATTCCGAATCGGTTCTTGGCGAAGCCGCCCTCATTTATGGGGTAAAGTCGGCTCATCAATACGTCTGCCCGCAGGATATTCCTTCCCTCGTCATTTTCTGGAGCATTGTTTATCGGGATGTCTGCTCATGCGGAGCTGGACTAATGACCGATTGGGAGCATCTGCGCAACGCGGAGCATCCACTTACAACTCCTGTCCTGACGTAGGAGAAGCTCGGCAGGAGATAACAGAACGAGGGTGCATCAAGGTCGCGTCCCGCTTTCATCGGCGGTTTGGCGACTCTTGATGCACCCTCTTCTGTCCCATCCAGGATGACACCCAGCTATATCCGAACGCTCTTCAGCTCCTTGCCGTCTAAAGTGCAGGCGGTGAACCGTCCGTCCTCGTAAGTCATAAATGTCGGGACATTCCCTCCTTTCGGAAATGTTACGGAACCCGTATTGCAGATGAGCGTTCCGCTCTCCGTCGCCGTCATTTCCCAAAGGTGGGTGTGTCCGTATACCAGTGCGTCGCATCGCATCTGCGGCATCTTCTCCCGATTGTATATATGGCCATGGGTGAGAAAGAGGCGTTTCCGGCCGTCTACCAGAAGCATATAGTCGGAGAGGATGGGAAAGTGGAGGAGCATCTGATCCACTTCCGAGTCGCAATTGCCGCGAATGGCAATGATGTCTGCCGCTCGTTCGTTGAGCCGTTCGGCTATGGCTTTCGGGTCGAGTCCTGCAGGCAGCGAGTTGCGTGGTCCATAATTCAGTATGTCGCCGAGGATGCAGAGCATGTCGCAATGCTCCTGGTCATAATAGTCGAGGACCTTTTCCAGTGCCGGCAGACTGCCGTGGATGTCTGAGACCAATAGATATTTCATTGTCGATGATGGGTGATGATGGATACTCCTGAAGTTGAGGGGTGGTGAGGAGAGGAGACGTTTGCAACGGCGTTGCAAGGCTGATGGCGGCTTATTTCGCGTCAATCTCCTTGAGCAGGCGGTCGGCGTGTCCCCACTTGTCCATCAGATAGAGAACGTAGCGGATATCAACACCGATACAGCGCGCCAGCTGGCGGTCGAAGTTGATGTCGCTGGCGAGGCTGTCCCAGTTGCCGTCGAAAGCGAGTCCGATGAGTCGTCCTTTGCCGTCGAACATCGGCGAGCCAGAGTTGCCGCCGGTGATGTCGTTATTGGTGAGGAAACAGAGCTGCATCTTGCCGGTTGTCTTGTCTTGGTATTTTCCGAAGTCTTTGGCTGACATCAGCTCGTGCATGATGGGTTCGGCCTTGTATTCCTCTACCTCGTCGGCGCGCTTCATCTTCTCGATGATGCTCTCGGCTGTGGTGTAGTAGCCGCTGTTGTAGCGTCCCATCATATAGCCGCCCACCTGACCATAGGAAAGTCGCATGGTGAAGTTGGCGTCGCTATAGTG
Organism: uncultured Prevotella sp.; assembly: GCA_963551095.1. Lineage (GTDB taxonomy): Bacteria > Bacteroidota > Bacteroidia > Bacteroidales > Bacteroidaceae > Prevotella. Next base: position 10,133 of record CAUVFB010000006.1, read on the forward strand.
GGGCATGTCCATCTCCATCTGCACCTTTGCTTCGCAGAGCTTTTTCTCCTCGGCCTGGATGCCTTCTTCCGACTTCATGAGCGTCTCGCCCATCTTGACATAGGTCTGCAGGAGTTCTGTGCCGAGGTGTATGCCTGGGTCGTCGGCAGTCTTCTTTCCGCTGTAGAACTTGTAGTCCTTGGTTAGCAGGTGGCTCTTCTTGTAGAGCCATTCGGTGTATTTGACGTAGTCGCCGACGAACTTGTTCTTAATCTCGCTGTAGAAGTCGGGCAGGAAGTCGGCCGGCACGTGGGCAGCATAGTTCTTGAGCATGGCGGCGGTCATTTCCTTGTCGAGGGCAAGATTCCATTCGTCGCTGTTGTCCTTGATCTGCATGTACTGCTTCTTCTCGTCATCGCGGGGTCCCTGTATGTCTACGGCACCGCGGACGATGTCAAGGGCACGCTTGAGAAATTCGCTTGTCTTCCAAAACGATTCCATCCAGTAGTTGCTTGCCAGGTAGGTAGGCTTGCGGTCGGCGTAGAGCTTGGCAAGTTTGGCGAAGTCGACATCGACGCTTGCATCCTTGGTCTTCCGGCTGTTCAGCCAATTCTGAATCTTGGCTTCGTATTCGGCTTTCTGACGGATGAGCCCGATGGAGTCAATGCACTTGTTCATTCCCTGTGAGTTCTTCCAGTAGTTGGCAGAGCCGACGTACTTATCCTCGTACTGAATGCGGGTCTTCTCGCTCATGTCCATATACTTTTTCATGATGGCAAGCTTGATGTCGCGTGCCTGCACCCGAGTGGTGTTCTCAATGTCGCGCTTCTCCTGAATGCCATACGAGGAGAGGTAGCGGCTAGTGCTTCCGGGATAGCCTACGGTCATGGCGAAGTCCTTGTCCTTGTAGCCTTCGAGGCTGACGGGTGCCCAGTGTTCGGGGTGGTAGGGCACGTTATCTTTCGAGTAGGCAGCCGGTCCGTTGGTTTTCGGGTCGGCATAAATGCGAAAGACGGAGAAGTCGGCAGTCTGTCGCGGCCACATCCAGTTGTCGGTCTCGCCACCGAACTTGCCCATGCTCTTGGGTACGGTGAAGACGAGGCGCAGGTCGGTGAAGTCCTGATAGGTCGTTGCGAAGTACTTGTTACCCTCGTAGAAGGCATCGATTTGAATGTGCAACGTGTTGTCGATCTTTTTGATGGAGTCGGTCAGATGGTTGGAGAGCGAGTCAATGATGTTACCCTGCTGTTCGAGCGTCTTTCCGGCTATGAGCGTGTTGACGCGTGCGGTGATGTCTTCCTGCTTCTTCATGAATGAGACGAACATGTTCTCGTTGGGCAGTTCATCGCTGTAGTCCTTGGCATAGAAGCCGTTGAGCATGTAGTCATGGTCTACGGTCGAATGGGCGTTGATGGCACTGAAGCCACAGTGGTGATTGGTAAACACCAGTCCGTCGGGCGACACGACAACCCCGGAGCAGTAGCCCGAGAAGTTGACAACGTAGTTGCTGATGGCATTGGGCGAATTGTAAAGCATGTCGCACGGTAGCTGGAAGCCCTCGCTGACCATTTGATCGTAAACGGCATCGGGCAGATTGTAGAGTGTCCACATGCCTTCGTCGGCATGCGCTGTCGTAAGCGCAAGGAGTCCGCCGATAAGTAAAGTTGATTTCTTCATGTTGTTTTATGTTTGATTGGTTTGTTCTCGATGTTGACCCGAATTCGCGTGAGGTCCACAGCTAACTTCTCCGCTTCCATACTGGCAGGTCGTGATACAGGATATGTCCGAGGAAGAGAAGAATGAGCACCGTATTGACGGCAAGAGCCTGCCATACGGGCAGCCGGTTGTTAGCAAGTGTTATTCCATAGAATAAGACGGCGGCGAGGACAACGTATACCGCAATGCTCTTGAGCGGATAGTTGATGGGATATTTCTTCTGCCCGACCAGGTAGGAAAGCACCATAGCGGTAGCATTACCGAGAAATCCTGCCCACGCACACGCCATATATCCGTAGCGGGGAACGAAGATGACGTTGATTCCGATGATGACCGCACAGCCGATGCCTGAGAAGTAAGCTCCCCAAATGGTTTTGTCGATGAGTTTATACCAAAAGCTGAGATTGAAGTAGATGCCCGTCATAATGCCGCCCGCCATGACGATGGGGACGACGCGCAGACCTATCCAGTAGTCATGCCCGATGATGTGGCGCAGAATATCCATATAGCCCATGACGACGAGAAAAGCCAGGAGCGTGAAGATGACGAAGAACTTCATCGCCCGTGCGTAGGTTTCCTTGTTATCCTTGTCGCACGACTTTCCGAAGACGAACGGCTCGTAAGCATAGCGGAACGCCTGTGTAATCATCGACATAATCATGGCTATCTTGCTTGCTGCACCGAAGATTCCGAGCTGCGTGTGGGCATCGCTGTTCTTGTAGACGTAAGGGAAAAGGATGTAGCCGGCTGTCTGGTTCAGTATGCCCGCAATGCCAAGGATAAGAATCGGCCACGAATAGGAGAGCATTTTCCCGACCAGCCCCGACCGGTAACGCTTGCCGCCGGGGAAGAATCCCTCTTTCAGCTCTTTCCAAAAGCAGAACGTAATGGAGGCGGTGCAGACAAGGTTGATGTAGAAAGCATAGCCTACCTCCGTTCCTCCGAGGAAGAGGTAGTAGATGAGGTTGAGCGCAATGTTCATCGCAATGAACAACAGCTTCAGGGCAGCAAACTTGATGGGGCGTTTCTTGTACCGCAGGTAGGCGAAAGGAATGCACTGGAAGGCATCAATGGCCACGGTAACGAACATCACCCATACATACGACGGATGCGCAGAGTAGCCCATGAAGCTGCAGATGGGTTGCAGGAAGGTGAAGATGAGCGCGATGAAGACGAGCGACGAGATGCCTACCATCGACAGCACAGTTGAATAGACAACTTTCGGGTTCTGATCGGTGCGGTTGGCATACCGGAAGACAGTTGTCTCCATGCCGTAGGTGAGGATAATCAGCAGTAGCGCGGGCGCGGCCGAGAGGTTGGTACCGACACCGGCGCCGCCGCGTGCCGCGCTGATCTTCGCCGTGTAGAGCGGCACAAGAAGATAGTTGAGGAACCGTCCGATGATACTGCTCATTCCGTAGATGGCGGTATCCTTTGCCAATGATTTTAAGTTTGCCATTGTTGAATCGTTGTTGAGCCTGTTCGCTGTTATTGGGCCTGTTCGCTAAAAGAAAATGTAGCACACGACTATCGCCGCCACCACGCCGGCAAGGTCGGCAAGCAGTCCGGCTGCGACGGCATGGCGCGTATATCGGATGCCTACACTGCCGAAGTAGACAGCGAGAATATAAAAGGTCGTATCGGTAGAACCTTGGAAGATGCAACTGAGCCTGCCCACGAACGAGTCGGGACCATAGTTCTTCATAGCCTCAAGCATCAAGCCGCGCGCCCCACTGCCCGAGAGAGGCTTCATCATGGCTGTAGGGAGTGCGCCCACAAAGTCGGTATTGAGCCGGCATTGCTCCACGCACCACCGAATGCCGCTGATAGCAAGATCCATTGCACCCGATGCGCGGAACACGCCCACGGCAACAAGGATGGCTACCAAATAAGGAATGATGCGCACGGCAGTGGTGAAGCCCTCCTTCGCGCCCTCGATGAAAGCGTCGTAGACATTCACCCGACGAATCAGTCCGGCAGCAATGAAGACGACAATAACAGACATCAGTATCAGATTCGAGCTCACCGACGTTACCGTTGCCATCGTCGATTTGTCCATCTGTCCGAGACCCAAGATGACGATGCCCACAAAGGCCATCATCCCCAGCAGCGTCGCCAGCAGAACGGGTCGAAAGACATTGATGCGCTGCCACACCGAGGTGATGACAATGCCGGCAAGCGTGGCCACTGCCGTGGCCAGCAGTATCGGGATGAACACGTCAGTGGGCTGCGCCGCACCATACGAACTGCGGAAAGCAAGGATGGTGGTCGGGATAAGGGTCAACCCCGATGTATTCAGCACGAGAAACATAATCATCGGGTTGGTCGCCGTGTCCTTGCGCGTGTTCAGCTCCTGCATCTGCGCCATTGCTTTCAGTCCTGTCGGTGTGGCGGCATTGTCGAGTCCGAGCATATTCGATGCAATGTTCATAAAGATAGAACCCATCACGGGATGATTCTTCGGAATATCGGGAAAGAGTTTGGTAAAGACAGGACTCAGCATCCGCGCCAATACGTTGACAATGCCGGCACGCTCGCCAATCTTCATCATGCCGAGCCAAAGAGCCAGTACGCCCGTCAGACCCAGCGACGTTTCGAAAGCTGTCTTCGACGAGTCGAAAGTCGCGTCTACCATCCTCTGAAAAATGGTCGCGTCGCCCGTAAGCAGGGAGATAAGCCCGAAGACAAAGGCAATGAGGAAAAATGCAATCCAAATATAGTTGAGTACCATATTCTTCTTATGGGATCATTGATGGTTGATACAATTGGTTCGCAAAAGTAATCAAATTTGCGGAGACAGGCAACAGATGACCAACAAAGTTAACGGACGGAGCATCCGGCAAACCATCCGTGCGAGCTATCCGGTCGACTCTCTCATCCAGCCCATTATACATTTTGCTTGGGATTGCACTGATAAGAGTTTTCACATGGCGCAGGCCTCTTTTCATCTCATTTTCTCAATCGTTTTCTTCCTCCTTATTTGTTCGATTTGTACTGATTGGTAGGATTTTATTCGACTGACGGCTCATCAACACGTCGTGCCCGCAAGGTAACTCCTTGTCGTTTTTCGGGATGTGTACCCAAGTTACGCATTTAACACTCCTTTTGTTTTCACATCTTAGAAAAATTCTGCCTTAACATATCTTTTATTTTCATATCTTAGAAAAGTTCTCACCTAACATAATTTTTGTTTTTATATCTCGGAAAAATTCTCACTTAACATACATTTTATTTTTATATCTTAGAAAAATTCTGTATTAACATATCTTTTATTTTCATATCTTAGAAAAATTCTCACTTAACATACATTTTATTTTCATGCTTTCGCAAAGACATGCACGCCTCCTGACAGCTGTCGTAGCACTTGTTCTATAAGATTAACGACCCATTGGAGTTCATTATGTAACAAATCCGTATCTTTGCACCACATATGACACAACACCAACGAAGTTATAGAGAAAACAAGACACACTATGGATAAATTATCAACAAGTATACCCGCAAACACTCCCTTCCGTAGGAGCGACAAGGGGAAGTTAATCATCCTCTCCGCACCGTCAGGAGCAGGCAAAAGCACCATCGTGCAATGGCTGATGCAGGAACACCCCGAGATGAAACTGGCATTCTCTATCAGCTGCACCACCCGTGCGCCACGCGGAACAGAACGGAATGGCATCGAATATATCTTCCTTTCGCCGGAAGAATTCAAACAGAAAATCAACAATAACGAGTTTCTTGAATATGAAGAAGTTTATGCCGACCGCTTCTACGGGACGTTGAAATCGCAGGTAGAAAACCAGTCGGCAGCCGGACAAAACGTTGTCTTCGACGTGGACGTAAAAGGAGGCTGTAACATCAAGAGCTTCTACGGCAACCGAGCCCTAAGCATCTTCATTCAGCCACCCTCAGTCGCTGAACTCCGCAAACGGCTGGAAGGTCGCCGGACCGACACGCCCGAAGCCATAGAAAACCGTCTTGCTAAGGCAGAATACGAACTCACCTTTGCCGACAAGTTTGATAAGATAATCGTCAACGACGATTTGGACACGGCAAAGCAGGAGGCTTACCAAACAATAAAAGCTTTTTTGGACACCTAAACCGCCACTTCCAAAAAGCAGAAAGCCCTTTACAGAGAAAGATAAAAACCCGATTAAGATGAAAAAACGTGCAGGAAGAAACCGAACTTTGACAGTAACAGAAGAAGAACAGCCCCTGTTAGAGTCGATGATTACTTCTGTGGATACACTATGCAATAGGTTTCAGGATGACAGTATCATTAATGGAGACCTAATGAGCTGCCTCGACTTGATTCCGAATGATTATTTCGACCTGATTATCATTGACCCACCCTACAATCTCTCCAAGGATTTTCACGGAAACAAATTCGTTGCCATGCAGGCAGCCCAATATGAAGACTACCTACGTAGTTGGTTCTGCCGTGTTTGCGATAAGTTGAAGTCCGGAGGAAGCCTGTATATGTGTGGCGATTGGAAATGCACGTCGTCCATGCAGCGTGTCATACAAGAAAAACTGACCATTCTGAACAGAATCTCTTGGCAGCGGGAAAAGGGACGTGGCGCGAAGACCAATTGGAAGAATGGAATGGAGGATATTTGGTTTGCTGTCAAGAACCTGAAAGAATATTATTTCAATGTCGACGCAGTCAAGATAAAACGTCGGGTAATTGCCCCCTATCGCGTCAATGGACAGCCAAAAGACTGGGAAGAGACGGAATCGGGCGACTTTCGTATCACTTTTCCGTCCAATTTCTGGGACGATATCAGTATTCCCTTTTGGTCGATGCCCGAAAATACCGACCATCCCACACAGAAACCGGAAAAACTTTTTGCCAAGTTGATACTTGCTTCATCCCGCGAAGGAGACAAGGTCTTCGATCCATTCCTTGGCAGCGGCACCACGGCTGTGGTGGCAAAGAAGCTCAACCGGCACTATGTTGGGGTAGAAATCAACTACGAATATTGCCTGTGGGCAGCCAAACGCATCCTCAAAGCAGACAAAGACGCAGCCATCCAAGGCTATGTGGATGGCGTGTTTTGGGAGCGAAATTCTCTGAATGAGCAGAAAAAACAATCCAAGCCTTCTATAGAGAACAATTCACCAAGTCTCTTCGGTGATCTATAAACAACAATTATCTTATGAACTCCGAATGTATTCGCTTTATAAAACACATCATTGGAAACTCTGCTAAGCACGATAAACAAGCAGTCATCAATGATGTACAGGAACGATTCTCGCTTATCAAGGATCGCACAGTGTACCACAACAACTATTTTGCCGTAAGATTCAGTTACTCAAAATCCAATTCTGCTTCGTTCAGCAATACGATTCTATCGCTCTCAAAATTGGAGAAATACGACAGAATACCGTTCTTCGTTGTACTGGTAAGACGAGAAACCGATAATATGATCCTCCTTGCCAATACGACTTTCCTACGCAAAATCAGCCATAGCTCCCAAACGCTGAGTATGAACAATATCAAAGGAAGCTTCAACGGTTCAGATATTATGCGTGAATACGACGGTATAACTAACGCACCGGAAAACTTTGATTATCTCTTCAACATTCATCAAGGACTGGAATGGACTGACAATCTGTTGAGACTCGTCGAAGCCTCTTCGAGGATAAAGCCCGTCAGCCTGAAGTTCAAACCCAGCGAAGAGGAGAGAAAGAACATTATGGAGTCTGTGGAAAGGGCTGCTGCCTTCGCCAGCACAGACAACTTTAAGGCTCTAAAAGACGATTTGGATACCCGATGCAACCAATGCCAAAACGAGATACTGATTGCCTCGCATATCGAAAATACAAACATCAGAGGCAGACTTATCGAAACTCTTATCACGAGCAACGAATCTGACAGGGCAAAAATCATACAGAATCTGCATGATATAGAATCCGCACTGCCTGCATACGACACCCGTAATGGATTAGGGGACTACTTTGTAGAGTTTGACAACGGTGATACATATACCGATATAAAGACAAAAGTCGTTTATCTAAGTTCTCACCCAAAAGCTTACAACATAGATAAATTCCTTCGACAAATGGCAGATATAAGAAGCATATTCCTTTTCTACTTCATCGGCATAGACGAACGGTCTGTCTTCAACACCTTGCTCTGTTCTGTATACCATAGCCAACTCATCGACAAAACGATATTACAAAGGCATTGGGCAGGCCGCTCGACAAGAGGGGTAGCCCAGTTTGACGGAACTGTCATAGACAAGATGCTTAACGAAACCAACTTCCGGAACTGCATAGAAAAAGATAAGTGTACGGCTTTTCTGACGAGTTTATTAGACAGATAATTCTTCCCGAGCTGTTAATACGGCTATACGCAATATGAACATCGGTATTTACGGAGGCTCATTCAATCCTATTCACAACGGACACGTGGCTTTGGCTGAGACGTTCCTGACCCAAACTGGTTTGGACGAAGTGTGGTTGATGGTCTCACCACAGAATCCGTTCAAGGTGGACGAACGCTTGCTTGATGACCATCTACGGTTAGAAATGGTACGGAAAACGATTGCCGGCAAGCCGCGCATCGTGGCTTCCGACTATGAGTTCAACTTGCCGAAACCGTCATACACCTGGGACACGCTCCGGCAACTGTCTGTTGACTATCCCAAACACCGTTTTACGCTACTCATCGGAGGTGACAACTGGCAATCGTTCAGCCGCTGGTATCATTCCAATGACATTCTCTCGCACTACCCAATCGTTGTATTCCCGCGTAAAGGCTTTGCCATCGATAAACAGGAACTACCATCCAACGTGCACTTACTGCGGTCGGAACTCATTAATATCAGCAGCACAGAGATTCGACAACGAGTCTGCAACGGTATGACCATCGAAGGATTCGTTTCACCGGCCATAGCCTCAGATGTCGAAAAATATTATCAGCGTTCTTAATCTACTAAGGCTTATATGCCATTTTTGCTAAGCACAGAAAACGGACAAGCACAGTGGTATTCCCCTTCTTTCTTGTCCGGTTCGTCCAATACGACTTTCTCATACGATGCCAGCCCCATGAGAGCCAACAGTACTACCAATGCTAATGTTGCTTGATGTCTCATCTTTATTTCTTTTTATTGTAGCGAATTTACTATAAAAAGTAGAGATGAGCAATTCTTTCACTGTAGACATCCTTATTATTATAACAACATTTGACACGTATAAGGACATTCCATAAGAATGGGCTCTTTTCAAAGCTTCCGTCAACTTTTTCTTGTTTCTCTTGTGTTGCCGGAATCTTTTCTCTACCTTTGCCGCCGATTCAAACAAACAACGAAGAGATGATGACAAGGAATTATACAACAAAGCAGCCACACGCCCTATATAATATAAAAGGTGTAGGTGCAGGGCTTTGTGCGTATGATTACCAAGTAGATTCCCGGGAGAAAAAAGATGGAAAAAAGATGGCGAATTATTTGGTAGTTCCAA
>CAUVFB010000007.1:0-19076 GCA_963551095.1 uncultured Prevotella sp.
CAATAAAGAAACGAACAAATGAAGCTTACACATTCACAAATTTCGGAAATTCTTTATAGGCGATCGAAAATTTGAATACCTGGTATCTTTTTTATATGAACCTGAAAGATGTGTATAAAGAGTAGACCGTTTGCCGTGGCGTTTTCCCAGACTGGGACGTTTACACAATTTTAGTTTTGGCATTTTCCCAAGTTGAGCAAGTCTTCTGTCGTTTGCTGGGAACGATGACGACACGATGGTGAATCAAAGGAGTCGCTGTTCTTTAAGTTGCGCGGCCAAGTCAGTCAGTTGCTGATACCATTCCTTGCCAAACCGGCGGGTCAGCGGGGCTTCGAGGAATCGGTAAACGGGCAGATTGAGCCGGCGTCCTTTGCGTACAGCGTCCTTACAGACTTCCCAGCGGTGGTAGTTGATGCCTACGGTGCCGTTGCCGAAGTCTTTCTCGCGAATGGGATAGAGGGCGCAGGAGACGGGTTTGGCAAAAGGTGTCTTTCCGTTACGGTGGGCACGTTCGAGGGCGCAGAGGCAACATCCGCCCTCGTAGCAGGTGAAGGCGCAGTCCTTACCATTGACGATACTCGTAACCAGCTCGCCATCGCGGTCGGTATAAGCTACGCCTTGACGGTCGACGACTGCCTGTGCCGAGGCACTCATGTCGTTCCAAACGGTGTCGAGTACACTTTCTATCTCCATCGTTTCGTCGAGCGTTACAGGTGCGCCGGCATCTCCCTCTATGCAGCAGACGCCTTTGCATTTCTCCAAATCGCAACAGAACTTCTCCGTCAGAATGTCGGGAGAGACCAACACATTGCCTATCTGCAGGATAGGCATTATTCGTTTGTCCATCGTTATCTTGTTTTCCTTTGTTGATACGCTTATTCCTTGAAATCCAACGGCAGTTCTTCCTCGGGCAACAGACGGAAGCTCTTGCGGTGATACTTCGTGATGCCGTATTCGCTGATGGCTGCACGGTGTCTCGGGGTGGGGTACCCTTTGTTGGAAAGCCAGTCGTACTGCGGAAACTCAGCGGCAAGCGCGTCCATATAGTCGTCGCGGTAGGTCTTGGCCAGGATAGAGGCCGCGGCAATGGAGAGATATTTGCCGTCGCCCTTGACAATGGCAGCCGAGGGAAGGTTGTGGTAAGGCTTGAAGTGGTTGCCGTCGACGATGACTGCTTCAGGGCGAACAACGAGTTGGTCGAGTGCACGGTGCATGGCAAGAATGGAAGCATTGAGAATATTGATCTTGTCAATCTCTTCCGGAGTAACGATTCCTACTGCCCACGCTACTGCTTCGCGCTCTATCGTTCCGCGGAGGGCGTAACGCCGTCGGGCAGTCAGTTGCTTTGAATCGTTCAACGCTTCGTTGTGGTAATCGGGGGGAAAGATAACGGCTGCCGCATAAACACTTCCTGCCAAACAACCTCTGCCGGCCTCATCGCATCCGGCTTCTGTCTTCCCGTCGTAATAATGACTCTGTAACACTTTGCTTTTCCTTTGAACTTCAATGTTCAAAACATTTTCACTACTTGGCGGATTCCATCAATAAGTGCGTCGACTTCCTCCTTTGTATTATAAAAGGCGAAAGAGGCACGCACCGTACCCGGGATGCCGAAGCGTTCCATCAGAGGCTGGGCACAATGGTGTCCGGTACGGACGGCAATGCCGAGCTGGTCGAGGAGCGTACCGAGATCCATCGGGTGGATATGGCCGACAAGGAAGCTGACGACTGCATCGTGGTGTCCCTCTGTTTCGGACGAACAGCCGAAGAAACGGATGTTGGGAAGGGTAAGGAGCTGCTTGATAGCATAACGTGTGAGTTGCTGTTCGTGAGATTCGACATTCCCCATCCCCAGGGCAGAGACGTAGTCGAGTGCTACTGCCAGTCCGTGGGTAGCAATATAGTCGGGCGTACCTGCCTCAAACTTCAGCGGCGGCCGCTCAAAAGTGGTCTTCTCGAAACTCACTCGCTCTATCATCTCGCCGCCTCCCTGATAGGGCGGCAGCTTGTCGAGCCATTCTTCCTTTCCATACAGCACGCCGATTCCCGTAGGGCCGTAAACCTTATGACCGCTGAACGCCAAGAAGTCGCAGTCCAGTTCCTGCACGTCTACCTTGAAGTGGGGCACGCTCTGTGCTCCGTCCACCATCACGGGTATATCGTGGGCATGGGCAATACGGATAATCTCACGGACAGGATTAATGGTTCCCATCACATTGCTGACGTGGCTGACGCTGATTATCCTTGTTCGGGGTGTTATCAACTGCTCCAGCCGGTCTATCTGAAGCACGCCTGAATCGTTGACAGGAATCACTTTCAGAACAATGCCCTTGCGTTGAGCCTGCAACTGCCACGGTACGATATTGGAATGATGCTCTACGGCAGACACTATCACCTCGTCGCCCTCCTGCATAAAGCCCTCGACAAACGAAGAGGCAACAAGATTCAGGCTCTCCGTAGTGCCGCGGGTGAAGACAACCTCTGCGGTGGATTGGGCATTGATGAACCGACGCACCGTCTCGCGAGCTGCTTCGTGGAGGTCAGTGGCCTGTTGCGACATCCAGTGAACACCGCGGTGCACGTTGGCATTCACATTGAGATATTCCTCGCGCATCGCATCCAATACACAGAGCGGTTTCTGTGTGGTGGCAGCATTGTCGAGGTAGACGAGCGGCTTACCGTAGACGGTGCGGGCGAGGATGGGGAAGTCTTTCCTTGTTTTCTTCAGATCGTACATTCTTATCATTGGGTTTACGGTACTGTCGCTATTTGCAGATTCGGCATCCCTGACACTTGTCCAGTTCACCGCGGAATCGTTTCTCTACGAGATGGCGAAGTCGGTCGCGGAGTGGTTCGAGCTGCATTGTGTCAATGACCTCGTTGACGAAAGCAAGTTCGAGAAGAAGCCTGGCTTCGTTGAGGCCGATACCGCGCTGTTGCATATAGAAGAGGGCGGCATCGTTGAGCTGACCGATCGTCGAGCCGTGGTTGCACTTCACGTCGTCGGCATAGATTTCGAGCATCGGTTGTGAGAACATGCGTGCCGTCTTCGTTGCACAAAGATTTTGGTTAGTCTCCTGCGAGACTGTCTTCTGAGCACCATGGCGGACAAGCATGAGTCCGGCAAACGCGCCTACGGCATGCCCGTCGAGAACGTATTTGTAGAGCTGGTTGCTCGTACAGTGTGCCGCCTGATGGTCGATGACCGTATTGTTGTCTACGTGCTGCCGCTTGTCGGCAATAACGCAGCCATTGCAGAAGCATTCGCTGCCCTCACCTTTGAACACAAGGTCGAGTCGGTTGCGCGTGATTCCGTTGTGGAGTGTTATGACATTGTGGCTCACGCGGCTGTTGCACTGCTGTTCGATGTAGACGTTGGAGATGCGCACGTTCCTGGCATGTGTCTCTTCGAGGCAGTTCAACTCCAGTCCCGCGTTGTCTCCGACATATGCCTCAATCACTTGCGTGGTGAGGAATCGGCGGTCGTCGCTGGCATGGTCGCAGAAGAGGAACCTGGCATCGGCTCCTTCCTCAACGACTATCAGCACGCGGCGGTTCACCATTAGGTCTACATCCGAGCGAAGAAGATTCACTATTTGGATGGTGCGCTTTTCCCGCACACCTTTCGGAATGTAGATGAAGAGTCCGTCCTGGGCGAGCATCGTGTTGAATGCCGTTATCCCGTCTTTGTCAGTTTTGGCTATCTGGCTGTAGTATTTCTCAATCAGTCCCTGGCGTTCCTCTGCCACACGACTCAGACTGTCGACGATGATGCCGTCAGCGAGCTGTGCCTTCGGGAGCGATTGAGAATAGAACTGGTCGTTGACCATAAAGTAGAGCGATGTGCTCAAGTTGGGGACATCGCAGCGGAATGCCTCGTAGGGGTCGACGGGTATTTCGAGCCGGCGGAGGTTCAACCCGTAGTCAGGTTCGAACAGACTGGGAATGTCGGTGTACCTGTATCGCTCCACGTTCCTTGTCGGGAAGCCCAGCGTCTTGAAGTCTTCAAAGGCCTTATCGCGTAGCTTGTTGAGCACGGGGGCGGCATGCCGCTTGATCAGTCCCTGCGCCTCGTTGTAGAGGTCGATGTATTGTCTTTCGCTTTGCATTATTGTTTGTCTTTGTCAGGAAGGAGAATCGTCAATTGTCTATCGCCAATTGCCTAACCCAGTCGTAGCCGTACTGTTCAATCTTCTTGGCAAGCTCGGGGCCTGCAGTCTTCACGATGCGCCCGTCGTAGAGCACGTGGACGACGTTCGGCTTAATCATGTCGAGCAGACGCTCGTAATGAGTGATGACGATGGTCGATGTCTGTGGCGTGTGCATCCTGTTCACCCCGTCGGCCACGATGCGCATTGCGTCGACATCAAGTCCCGAGTCGGTCTCGTCGAGGATGCTCAGCTTTGGTTCGAGCATGGCCATCTGGAAGATTTCGTTGCGTTTCTTCTCGCCACCCGAGAAGCCCTCGTTCACACTGCGGTGGGCGAGTTTCGGTGGGATTCCGACCAACTCACGCTTCTCTTTCATCAGTCGCAGGAAGTCGGCGGTCTTCATCGGCTCCAGTCCTTCGTAGGCGCGTTTGGCATTGATGGCAGCTTTCATAAAGTTGGTCATGCTCACGCCCGGAATCTCAACCGGATATTGAAATGAGAGGAAGAGACCCTCGTGCGAGCGGTCTTCGGGCTTCATCGTCAGAAGATCCTTGCCGTTGAAGTAGGCCGAGCCTTCGGTTACGGTGTAGAGTGGATTGCCTGTGAGTACTGCGCTCAGCGTCGACTTACCCGATCCGTTCGGTCCCATGATGGCATGCACCTCGCCGTCCCGGATGGTCAGGCTGATGCCTTTCAGTATTTCTTTTCCTGCAATCGTCGCATACAGGTTTTTGATTTCCAACATATCTTTCTTGTTTTGTATATATTTTTCGTATAGAATACGGTCGTCTACTACCAAAGTATGCACCTTTGCCCACCAAAGTATATACCTTTGCCTATCAAAGTATATACCTTTGGCAGCCTAAGTATATACCTTTGGTCGACTCCTCTCGGAAGCCCTTTATTTACTGGGGTTCCGCGAGTGGGTCGGTTTCGGGACATCGGTGTGTGTATTTTTTACTTTCGTGTTCGGGGCTGTATCTTCTGAAATATCCGAGTTGAGCAGAGACTTTCATATTGCGGTAGTGTGGCCCGGCACTTCTCATCGCTTCTATCCAACCGAACCTTCGAGCGAGACGGAGAGGAGCTTCTGAGCCTCGACGGCAAACTCCATCGGGAGTTTGTTGAGCACGTCTTTCGCATAACCGTTTACGATCAGACCGATGGCATCCTCGGTGGGAATGCCGCGCTGGTTGCAGTAGAAGAGTTGATCTTCGCTGATCTTCGACGTAGTAGCCTCATGTTCGACTACTGCCGACTCGTTGTGAATATCCAGATAGGGAAACGTATGTGCGCCGCAGTCGGAGCCCAGCAGCAGTGAGTCGCACGAACTGTAGTTGCGCGCGTTCTCGGCGTTCGGAGCCACACGCACCAACCCTCGGTAGGAGTTCTGGCTACGACCGGCAGAGATTCCCTTAGAAATAATCGTGCTCTTCGTGTTGCGTCCCAGGTGAATCATCTTCGTGCCAGTGTCGGCTTCCTGATAGTTGTTTGTTACGGCGACGGAATAGAACTCGGCCTGCGAATTGTCGCCACGGAGTACGCACGAGGGATACTTCCACGTGATGGCGGACCCCGTCTCCACCTGCGTCCATGAGAGTTTGGAGTTGACGCCGCGCAGGTCGCCGCGCTTCGTAACAAGGTTCAGCACGCCGCCTTTGCCGTTCTCGTCGCCCGGATACCAGTTCTGCACCGTGGAGTATTTCACCTCGGCATTATTCATCACCACAATCTCTACGATGGCGGCGTGCAGCTGGTTCTCGTCGCGTATCGGTGCCGTACAGCCTTCCAGGTAGCTGACATAGGCGTCATCGTCGGCAATGATGAGCGTGCGCTCAAACTGTCCGGTGTTCATCGCATTGATACGGAAGTACGAACTCAGCTCCATCGGACAGCGGATGCCTTTCGGAATGTATACGAACGAGCCGTCGCTGAACACCGCCGAGTTGAGTGCTGCCGTGAAATTGTCGCGATAAGGCACAACACTGCCCAAATAGCATCGCACGAGGTCGGGGTGATACTTCACCGCTTCGCCAATCGAACTGAAGATGACTCCTTTCTCGGCGAGCTGCTTCTTGAACGTAGTCTTCACCGAAACAGAATCCATGACGGCATCGACAGCCACGCCGCCGAGTGCCAGCCGTTCTTCCAAGGGGATGCCGAGCTTATCGAACGTCTTCTCCAGCTCGGGGTCAAGTTTCTTGTTCTTCGGCTTCTTTGCCAGCGGGTCGGCATAGTAGGAAATATCCTGAAAGTCGATTTCAGGCAGATGGAGGTGTCCCCACGTCGGGACTTTCAGTGTCTGCCAGTAACGGAAAGCCTCCAAACGAAAATCGAGAAGCCATTGCGGCTCCCCTTTCTTCTCCGAAATGAGTCTGACGACTTCTTCGTTCAGTCCCTTCGGAATGATGTCTGTATGTACGTCGGTAGTAAAGCCGAATTCATACTTCTGCTCCGCTACTTTGCGTACATATTCGTTGTTGCTATCTGACATATCTTAGGAATTAAAGAAATGGGTTCAAAGGTGTTTAACACCCTTGGAGATGAGTGTTTAACACCCTTGAGGATGAGTGTTTAACACCCTTGAGGATGAGTGTTTAACACCCTTGGAGAGAGTTGTTTGAGCAATCTGTCCGGGGAGGCATCCTGACGAGGTGCGTTCATCGGGTGAAGCCCTTTGATACCGTCTTCTGACAGCACTACAGCTTCTGTTCTATCTCAATCTCCGTGAAAGTCTCAATGATATCGCCTGCCTGGATGTCATTGTAATTGACGAGCGAAAGTCCACATTCCAAGCCTGTCGCCACTTCTTTCACGTCGTCCTTGTAACGCTTCAGGGCATCGATGGGTGCCGTATGGATGACGATTCCGTCGCGGACAACACGTGCCTTGTCCTTGCTGTGCACCTTTCCTTCGGTTACAAGACCACCGGCCACCGTGCCTACCTTGGATATCTTGAAAATCTGGCGTACTTCCACCTGTCCGGTAACAATCTCCTTCTTCACCTTGTCGAGCATGCCCACCATTGCTGCACGGACATCGTCGATGGCATCATAGATGACAGAATAAGTATTGATATCTACCCCCTCATGTTCGGCCAAACGGCGCGCGTCGGCAGAGGGACGTACTTGGAAACCGACAATGACTGCATCGGAAGCCGAGGCAAGCATGACATCGTTCTCAGAGATTTGTCCTACAGCCTTGCTGATGACATTGACGTTCACTTTCTCGGTAGAAAGCTTGATGAACGAGTCTGACAGAGCTTCTATAGAGCCGTCGGTATCGCCTTTTACGATAATGTTCATCTCGTGGAACTCGCCACGGGCGATGCGGTGAGAAATATCCGAAAGCGTCAGACGTGTCTGTGTGCGCAAGCCCTGCTCGCGCTGCAGCTGTTCGCGCTTGTTGGCAATCTCGCGTGCTTCCTGTTCTGACTCCATCACATGGAAAGTATCACCGGCTGTCGGTGCACCGTTCAGACCAAGGATGATGGTCGGTTCGGCAGGTCCAGCACTCTCAATGCGCTGGTTACGTTCGTTGAACATGGCCTTGATACGTCCCCATGAAGTACCGGCAATCACAATATCGCCGACCTTCAACGTACCATTCGATACGAGAACCGTACTTACATAGCCACGTCCCTTATCAAGCGAAGACTCGATGACCGTACCCGTTGCCTTGCGGTTCGGGTTTGCCTTAAGGTCGAGCATATCGGCTTCGAGCAACACCTTATCCAGCAGGTCGTCTACACCTAATCCTTTCTTTGCGCTGATCTCCTGACATTGATACTTGCCTCCCCACTCTTCGACGAGAAGATTCATCTGCGACAAGTCTTCACGAATCTTGTCAGGATTGGCTCCCGGCTTGTCTATCTTGTTGATGGCAAACACCATCGGCACGCCGGCAGCCTGTGCATGGGCAATAGCCTCCTTGGTTGTAGGCATCACGGAGTCGTCGGCAGCAATGATAATGATAACAATATCCGTTACCTGAGCACCACGGGCACGCATGGCGGTAAAGGCTTCGTGTCCCGGAGTGTCGAGGAAAGTTACCTTACGCCCGTTCTCCAAAGTTACGGCATATGCACCAATGTGCTGGGTAATGCCTCCTGCCTCACCGGCAATAACGTTGGTATTGCGGATATGGTCGAGCAACGAAGTCTTTCCATGGTCAACATGTCCCATGACGGTAACGATTGGCGCACGCGAAACAAGGTCGTTCTCGTCGTCGTCCTCCTCACTGACTGCTTCCTGCACTTCTGCGCTGACATATTCTGTCTTGAAGCCGAACTCGTCGGCCACCATATTGATAGTTTCTGCATCAAGCCGCTGATTGATGGACACCATGATACCGACCGACATCAGCGTACCTATCACCTTCGTTACCGGGATATTCATCATCGTGGCCAGCTCGGAAACGGTTACAAACTCGGTCAGTTTCAAAACCTTGCTTTCCTTCCGCTCTGCCTTGGCCTCTGCATTGAGCTTCTCCTGAACGGCATCGCGCTTCTCCTTACGGTACTTTGCACCTTTCTTGTTCTGACTCTTGTTGGTCAGTCGTGCCAGCGTCTCCTTTACCTGACGTGCTACAGCTTCATCATCCACCTCCAATGGTTTCTGATTACGGTTGCGCTTCTTGCCGCTGCCGTTGTTCTTGTTGTTGTTCTTGTTATTGCTGTTGTTATTGCTGTTGTTGCCGTTGGTCTTTTTCTTCCTGTTACCCTGTGGAGTTCCGCTCTGTTGGTTAGCAGCCGCATTAATGTCTACGCGCTCCTTGTTGATGCGTACACGCTTCTTCTTCCCGCCGGTGCTTTGTCCGGGTTTGTCTCCACGTTCCTTGCGCCGCTCTTCCTTACTCTTCTTCTTGGGTCGTGTACTTTGGTTGAGCGCATCAAGGTCTATCTTTCCAACAACGGTCATCTTCTGCTGATTCAGCATCATCTTCTCATTGTTGGTTTGGAAGATACCGTTATCATTCTTTTCGTCTTCCGTCGCGGCAGCATTCTCTTTTGATACGGCTTCTGGTTTCGGTGCCGCAGAACTGTCGGTCGGAACTGCCGGAGGAGTAGTAACAGCGGTTTCCTTTTGTTTCTGGTGCGCCACCGCTTTCTCTGCCTCTACGGGCGTAGCGTTCCGGTGCTCTTCCGCAGTCTTGTCGGTTCTTTCTACTGGTTCTGCCACGGCTTCTTTCGGGGCCTCCTGCCTTGGACTTACGTCAGCAGCCTGTACTTTCTCAGCTTGCTTCTCGACTTTCTTCTCGGCTGATGCAGCGGCAGATTTGGCGGCCGGCTTGTTCAGCTGGTCAAGGTCTATCTTCCCTTTCACGGTGTACACCTGCTGTGAGCGTCCCTGATTCAAGATTTTCTCTCCACGATGTTCGGAACGTTTCTGCTCTTTCGGCTTCTTCTGAAA
Organism: uncultured Prevotella sp.; assembly: GCA_963551095.1. Classification (GTDB taxonomy): domain Bacteria; phylum Bacteroidota; class Bacteroidia; order Bacteroidales; family Bacteroidaceae; genus Prevotella. The sequence goes on from CAUVFB010000007.1 coordinate 9,563, forward strand.
CATCTTTGCTGCGTCGACCTTTATGGCCTGATCGTTCTTGAACGCCTTTTCAAGTGCCTCGTACTGTGCATCGCTAAGCTTATAGTTCTGGTCGATCTTGACATCGCCCAAATCTTGTCCTTTCTCTAAGAACTCCACTGCGGTCTGAAGTCCTATATTTAATTCTCGAATTGCTTTGTTTAATCTGATGCTCATTAACTTTATCTTTCGGTGTTGGGTGTTGGATGTTGATGAATCTTTTGGTCTTGGTGTTCCGAACATGGGAGTTGAGGACGGTCACACCCGTTTAGCCACCTCTCAACAGCCATCACCCATTTGCTGTCACCTATTGTTCAAACTCGGCTTTCAGTATCTTCAATACATTGTCTACTGTCTCTTCCTCCAAGTCGGCTTTCTCTATCAGCATCTCACGGGGAGCATTAATCACCTGCCGGGCGGTATCCAGTCCGATTCCTTTGAGTGCTTCAATGACCCATCCGTCAATCTCGTCCGCGAACTCATCCAGATAGATATCTTCCTCTGTCTCTTGCTCGTTCAGCTCGCGGAACACATCGATGGTATATCCTGTCAGCATACTGGCCAGCTTGATGTTCATGCCGCCACGGCCGATGGCGAGGCTGACTTCTTCCGGTTGCAGATATACTTCGGCTTTCTTTTCTTCCTCGTCGAGATTCAGACTGCTGATCTTGGCCGGCGACAAAGCCCGCTGAATGAAGAGTTTCGTATTGTCTGTCCAGTTGATGACGTCGAGATTTTCGTTGCACAGCTCGCGCACAATGCCATGAACACGGCTGCCCCGTACGCCTACGCAGGCACCGACCGGGTCGATACGGTCGTCGAAACTTTCGACGGCTATCTTCGCACGTTCACCCGGCATGCGGGCAATCTTGCGGATGGCTATGAGTCCTTCGCTGATTTCCGGCACTTCAGCCTCAAGCAGACGCTGCAAGAACTCCGGTGCCGTGCGCGACAGGATAATCTTCGGGTTGTTGTTCTCGTTGTCGACACGCAGGATAACCGCACGGATGGTTTCGCCCTTACGATACTGATCGCGCGGAATCTGTTCGCCTTTCGGCAGGATGAGTTCGTTGTTCTCATCGTCGACAAGGAGTACTTCACGTTTCCATGTCTGATAGACTTCGGCTGAAATAATCTGCCCGACGCGATCCTTATAGCGGTTGTAAAGGGAATCGTGCTCCAGTTCGAGCACTTTGGAGGCCAATGTCTGGCGAAGATTGAGGATGGCGCGGCGGCCGAACTTATTGAAGTCGACCTTCTCGCTCACGTCTTCGCCCACCTCATAGTCGGGATCTATCTTCCGCGCTTCTGTCAGACGGATTTCCTTGTTCTCATCCTGCACCTCGCCGTCTGCCACGACGACGCGGTTACGGTAGATCTCGAAGTCGCCCTTGTCGGGGTTTACAATGACATCGAAGTTCTCATCGCTGCCGAATATCTTGGCGAGCACGTTGCGAAAGCTCTCTTCCAGCACGCTCACCAGCGTCGTACGATCGATATTCTTGGTGTCTTTGAACTCCTTGAAGGTCTCGATCATATTCGGACGCTCTTCTGCTGCTTTTCTTGCCATAACTATTACTTGAAACTGATTATGTATTTAGTATATTTCACTTCATCCATCCGGTACCGGTGGTCGACGTCCATCCTGACAGGACGCTTCTTTCCTTCCACATGCACTTTCTCATTGACCGACACGACGAAGTCGCGGCCGTCGACACACTTGAGGACTCCTCTCACTTTCTTTCCGTCTTTGTCGAGCACTTCCACTTCTTTTCCGACAAAGATTTCGTACTGGCGCGGAACCTTAAACGGCTGGCCGAGTCCGGCCGAACCTACCTCAAGCTCGTAGTCCTCCTCATCGCGCGAGAGGCGGTCTTCGACGTATTTGCTCAACTCGACGCAGTCGTCTATCCAAACTCCGTCGGCATGGTCAATCTCAATGACAATCTTGTCGTCGGGACTCAGCTCAATGTCAACAAGGAAGTACTCCTTGTCGGCCAGCCATTCGTCAACCAACTTCTTTACAACGTTTTTATCTATCATAAGTGCTTTAATATGAAAAATGAGGGACTTCTCGAAGCCCCTCATTCCTCTGAACGCTGCAAAGTTACGAAGTCTGTCTCAGACAACCAAACTTTTCTTTCCTTTTCTTCGGGGCAGCCTGATTTCCCGGGCGGAAAGCCCCACTTCGCCAAGCAAACTGTAGCCCTGTCGTCGTAGAGGAACAAAGGGTGCAGCCTTTCCCTCATCTCAGCACATGCGTTCCACCGTAGTTCGCATCACCTTTTCCTACGGGTTGACAATTGTCTCAGTGTATAGAGACAAACGTCTCAGTATATAGAGACAATTGTCCCAGTGTACTGAGACAATTACGAACCGCCCATCTCGACAACAGCCGAAGTATAAGGAAAGCCGCTATCCTCCTGGAGAAATCCATTCTGCTCTGCCTTATAAAAGAGGATGATGGTAGCGAAGCAGGCATATAACGGGTTCAGGAACTGACCTGTATATAGGAGAAAAGCATTACCTTTGCACCCACACTTACCGCCGGGCTTTACCATGCCGGGCCTTTCCAACAAGTATGAAACCATTCCTGTCTATCGTCATCCCCGTCTACAACGTAGCAGAAACACTGCCGCGCTGCCTGCAGAGCATTGCCGCATACGGACGAGACTATCAGACAATTCTCGTCGACGACGGATCCACCGACGACAGCAGAAACATCTGCGACCAGTGGCAGGCAGAACAACAGCGGAAAGGCAGCTGCGTCGAAGTGATACATAAAGCGAACGGCGGACTCAGCGATGCGCGCAATGCAGGCATAGAACGCGCAACGGGCGAGTTCATCACCTTCATCGATTCCGACGATTACATCGACACCGACATCTACCGGCACGCCCGGACATGGCTCACTCCCGACACCGACATCCTTGAGTTCGGCCTCATCAAAGAAGGAAACGGAAAAGCGGAACGACTCGTCTTCGCCGAACAGACATTCCACTCGCTGCCCGACTACTGGATCACAGGCCGGGCCTACCAACACGCTTACGCCTGGAACAAGATTTACCGGCGCAGCCTCTTCGACACCGTCCGCTATCCGACAGGGAAAGTATTCGAAGACATCCTCACCCTCCCGTCATTGGTCAACAAAGCACGACAAATCAGAACCTGCCCGCTGGGCTTCTATCACTACCGCCTGAACCCCAACGGCATCACAGCTTCGGCCAAAGGCAACGAGTGGCGCGTACTGCTGCAGGCACATATCGACAGCTACCGACAAATAGCACCCCACCTACATCAATACCCATCGCGAGACCAGACACGCTACTTTGCCGACCTGTTGAACATCCAGTTGCAAGCGCATCTGCTGACCGGCGACCCACCACACCGTATCGACTACCACCTCTCCGTCCTTCACAGCCCGTACAAGGCAAAAGCCCTCCTCTGGCATCTCATCGGAATCAAAGCCCTCTGCCGCCTCATCAGATGGCTGAAGCCATTGCGCTGATTCCAACAGCAAATCCAAACGATTGAACCAACCCTCTGCTGCCCGCGACACTGTCGTCGACCGCATGGAATCGAAAACGCCTCACGCAAGCGTTTTCAGCTTCCGTGAGGCGCGTCCCCCTGTGGGGGAAAGAGTTTGAAAGGGTCTTACTTGGCAGGAGTCATAACAATCTCGCAGTGGTTGCCGGCAGCAACAAGCTGCTTCAGGAATGCGGCAATCTTGGCCGGAGTGAGTTTCTCTATGGCAGCCTTGTAGCCGGTGTGGAGGTCTACACCCGTCCAGTAGTACTCGTCGATGACATCCATCCAGTGGCTATTGGTCTTGAAGTCCTGGTCTGCCTGCTTCAGCATGAAGTTCTTGACCTTCTGTACCTTGTCGTCATCAACCTTGACAGTATTTTCGTTCATACCTTTAGCGAGGAGACGGAGGGCGAGATCAGCCTTGGCCGGGTCCATCGGACACTGTGCCTGAATCATGGCAATCGCCTTGTCGCCGCGACGGCTGAGGCTTCCGCCGGCACCCACTGAGTAGGCTGCACTGTTGTCTTCGCGGATATCTTTCAGATAAACCATTGAGAGAATCTGACCGGCTGCGTCGGCGAGGACGCTGTTCTCGACATTATAAGGCATCTGCGTGTGCCATAGTTCGAAAGCCATTGCTTTCGGGGTCTCCATCTTGCGGGTGAACTTGTTGACGTTCTCCCCCTCGGCAAAGCTTGGGGTCGGAGTCCAGTTCTCGGCCTTTCCGGCAGGCAGACAGCCGATATACTTCTCGATTAGCGGGCGAAGCTTGGCCTCGTCGAAGTTGCCTATGAAGTAGTAGACGAACTGTCCCGGATTGGCGAAACGCTCTTTCCATATCTGAAGAATGCGGTCGTAGTTGAGTCCTTTCAGCGTGTTCACCGTCAGCGGTGCCCGACGTGGATTGTGGGCGTAAATCGTTGTGGTGACGGAATCCTGGAATACTGCTTCGGGCGAGAGATCCTTGTTCTTCAGCACTAATTCGAACTGTGACATCATGGCGTTATACGCGTCCTGGTCTTTGCTTACGCCGGTCATGCTGAGGTAAGCGAGCTGGAGCATCGTCTCTACGTCGGCCGGCACACAGTCGCCATTCAGATACTGATAATAGCTGCCCAGTCCGATGCTGACGCTTGCCTGCTTGCCGTAGAGAGCTTTCTTGAGATCCTGGTAGGAGAAGTTGCCCAGTCCGCTCCGTGCCATCACAATGTCGAAGAGGGCGAGGTTGTTGTAATCAGCCTTTCCGTAAGAGCCGCTGCCACCCTTTGCCATTGCCTGGAACAGAATCTCGTTGTCCTTGAAGTCGGTCTTCTTGAGAATGACATGTGCCCCGTTGCTCAACGTCAGTTCCTTGTAGCCGAACTGTTTGTTTTCTTTCTCACCGGTAATCTTTCCGGCCTTCGGGAGCTTGGTCTCGTCGACCAGCGGCTCGTTCTTCACGTTATCGACGTAAGGTTCGAGCTTTTCAGCGCGTACGGCGTTGATGGTCTTGGCAATGTCGGCCTCGGTAGGATATACCTTGCCGGGCTTCTCCTGAGCGAAGATATAAGCGACGAGGTTGCTGTCCTTGTCGGATATAAGTTCCTTGGCGTACATGTTGATGACATCGACGTTGATAGCCGGCATTTCAATGACCGTCTTCATGATCTGATACTCGTCTTCCTTGCTCGGAATAGGTTCGTTGTCGAGATAGTGTTCGGTCAGTTCGTTACCGTACTGCGAGTTCTTAATCTTGTTCCGGTTGGTGTACTCTGATTCCAGCTGCGAGAGGAACTCTGCCTTCATACGGTCGAACTCGCCCTGGGTGAATCCGAACTGACGGGCACGCTGCGCCTCGCGGTAGAGAGCAGCGAGGGTTTCGAGATCCTTGCCGTCCTTGGCCATGCCCGAAAGCTGGAAAGCTTCCTTGGTTTTGGAAAGGATATAGTTGCTGTCGTAGCCGTATGCGCCGGTGAACGGACAGTCGGCCTTCTGCGCCAGCTCGCTGAAACGCTGGTTGAGCATCATGCCGATCATGTTCTTGGCATACTGGTCGAGCAGATAGCTCATGTCGCCCTTGGCCTCATCAGGTATGGCTTCGTGCTTCATGGCAATGCCGACCGAGCTGTATTGCATCTCCTTGTCCTTGTCGACAACGTAGATGGGCTGCTTGTTGTCGGGCACTTGCTCGGCAACGACCTTTGCCGCGTCGGCAGGAACGGTAACGCCATTCCACAGCTTCTTGATTTCTGTCTCGAAGTGGTCTACGTCAATGTCGCCGACGATGATGATGCACTGGTTGTCGGGACGATACCATTTCTTATAGTAGTCGCGCAGTACCTGATACTTAAAGTTGTCGACGATACTCATCAATCCGATGGGTAGACGTTCACCGTACTTCGAGCCGGGGTAGAGCTTCGGCAGCACGCGGTTGTAGATACGCATGATGGGGCTCTCGCCGCGTTGCCACTCCTGATGGATGACACCGCGCTCCTTGTCGATTTCCTTGTCTGAAAGGGTGAGTCCGTTCGACCAGTCTTTCAGGATGAGCAGACACGAGTCAAGAGCCGCCGGACGGGCCGTAGGCACGTCGCAAATGCGGTAAACCGTACGGTCGATGGAGGTGAATGCGTTCAGATTGCTGCCAAACTCAACGCCCACCGAGCGGGTGAACTCCAACAGCGTCGAATCTGGGAAGTGTTCCGATCCGTTGAAAGCCATGTGCTCCAGGAAGTGGGCAAGTCCCCGCTGGTCATCGTTCTCCTGAATGGAACCGACACGCTGCGCAATGTAGAAGTTGGCAACGTGCTCCGGCCACTCGTTGTGCAGCAGGTAATAAGTCAGACCGTTGCTGAGTTTTCCCTGACGCACATTTTTGTTGACAGGGATAGGTCCCATCTGCTGAGCCGATGCGAATCCTGCAACAAAGAAAAAGGCTACTAAAAGTAGTTGTTTCAGTTTCATTTGCTTTTTAGATTTAATTACTATTAATGTCGATAACAATGCCACAAAGGTACATAAAAGAATGATACAAGGGCTATTCTTTCCTGCTTTTTTCGTCTCGCACTTCACCTACATATTAACGACACGAGCAAACTCGCACGACCGGGGACTGATGTCCCGCGCCACAATGCCATCATGGGAGCACAACGAGGAGCGGAACGCTTCGTTTTGTAGATTATATAATAAGTGTAGGACTCGTGAGGCACGGGTGTAGGACTCGTAGGGCACGAGTGTAGGACTCGTAGAACACGGGTGTAGGACTCGTAGGGCACGAGTATAGGACTCGTGGGGCACGAGTATAGGACTCGTAGGGAACGGGTGTAGGACTCGTAGAGCACGGGTGTAGGACTCGTGAGGCACGGGTGTAGGACTCGTGAGGCACGGGTGTAGGACTCGTGGGGCACGGGTGTAGGACTCGTGAGGCACGGGTGTAGGACTTGTAGGGCACGGGTGTAGGACTCGTAGGGCACGAGTGTAGGACTTGTAGGGCACGGGTGTAGGACTCGTGGGTTTGGCTTTTCCTGATTTGACTATACACTTTTTTGTTATATTAGCTGGTTCAGTAGACACTCTTTTTGTAAGCCTACTGGAAAGTTAGACACTTGGCCTTTATTGGATACTCAGAACTTGTGGCTTTGCTTGTCTGGCAAACTGGATGCCCCTCAATGGGGTATTCGGACAGGCGAATACTAAAAAGAGGATATGCCGGTTGCGACATATCCTGCGTTTCTACTTAGAATGAAAGGTATTGCCCAGTGTGGAGGGAGGCATTGAATGAATTATCCCTTGTCGATTGTCAACGCTCGCATGGCACTGAGCACGGCCAATACCATTACGCCGACATCGGCAAAAACAGCCAGTCCCATACTGGCGAAACCCAATGTGGCGAGCAACAGCACTGCCACCTTCACGCCAATGGCAAAGACTGCGTTCTGCCGGGCAATGCGGATAGTGCGCCGGGCAATGCGGATGGCGAGGGGAAGTTTCGACAATCGGTCATCCATCAGCACGACATCGGCAGCCTCAATGGCGGCATCACTGCCCAGTCCGCCCATGGCAATGCCCACGTCGGCCCGTGCCAATACCGGCGCATCGTTGATTCCGTCGCCTACAAAGGCGAGCGAACTGCCGGCAGGCTTCTCCCTAAGCAACTGTTCTACACGTTCCACCTTGTCGGTCGGCAACAGTGAGGCGTGATATTCGCCGATTCCCACCTTGCGTGCAATGCTCTCGGCTGTCCGTTCGTTGTCGCCCGTCAGCATGACCATCCGCCGAACACCTCTTCTGCCCAGCAAAGTTATGGCATCGGCAGCGTCTTCTTTCACTTGGTCGGATATGACGACATGGCCGGCATAGCGTCCGTCGACGGCAACGTGGACAACAGTACCTGCGTGTCCGTTGCATTGGCTGCATTCGTGCAGAGCGATACCCAGTGTGTCCATCATCTTTCCGTTGCCCACGCAGACCGTCCGCCCATTCACCTCGGCTCGGATGCCCTGCCCGGCGATCTCTGTCGTGTTCTCAATCCGGCAGCCGTCAGCTTCAGAAGGATAGGCGTGGCGCAGTGCGGCGGCGATAGGATGGGTGGAGAAACGCTCTACGTGGGCAGTCAGGTGGAGTAGCTCTTGCTCAGAATATTCCTCGGGATGAACCACTTCCACCTCGAACACGCCCTTGGTCAGCGTCCCGGTCTTGTCGAACACCATCGTTGCGGCCTTGGCAAGTGCGTCCATATAGTTGCCGCCCTTGACGAGAATGCCCCGGTGCGATGCTCCGCCGATTCCGCAGAAAAAAGTCAGCGGAATAGAGATGACCAGTGCACAGGGACAACTGACGACGAGGAACGTCAGCGCACGGTAGAGCCACGTGGCGAATGCCGTGCCATAGTCGGCATAGAACAGCGGCGGCACAAAGGCAAGCACCAGTGCTGCAATGACGACAACAGGCGTATAAGTGCGGGCAAAGCGGCGGATAAACGACTCGCTCCTCGACTTGTTTTCGCCGGCATTCTCTACCAGACTGATGATTTTGGCTGCTGTCGATTCGCCGAAGTTCTTCTCGCTACGAACCTTCAACAGTCCCGATAGGTTGATGCAGCCCGATATGACTTTGTCGCCCACACTGACATCGCGCGGAATACTCTCGCCCGTCAAGGCAAGCGTATTGATACTTGACGTGCCGTCTGCGACAACGCCGTCAAGCGGAATCTTCTCGCCGGGGCGGATGATGATAGTTTCGCCCACCGCTACATGCTCCGGGCTTACTGTTTCTTCTCTCCCGTTGCGCTCCACGTGCGCCGTATCGGGGCGAATGTCCATCAACTTCGAGATGGATGCACGGCTTCTGTCCTCGGCATACTCCTCAAACATCTCACCCAGCTGGAAGAAAAGCATCACAAACACGCCTTCCACAAACTGCGGCTCTGCTCCGGGTAGAAATCCGATGAGCATGGCACCGATAGTGGCAAGAGCCATCAGGAAATCCTCATCGAACGGGTCGCCCTCCATAATCCCTTCTACGGCTTCGCCCAATACATCGTAGCCGACTACAAGATAGGGCACAAGATAAACCAGCAGCACCTGCCACATAGACAGGCCTGCATACTTCTCCACCGACCACGCCCCGGCAAGGAGCACAGCGGCAAAGAGCAATCTCATGAGTTTCTTATTCTTCATTTGTCTTTCTGTTGAGTTACTGATTCGGTTGCAAAGATATGGTAAATGTTTTGCAACAGAGTTGCAAAAGCGGACTGATACAGCGATACAGCAATATTGTGATGGCACAATACAACGAAACAGCAATGCTGTGAAGCTGCCTTTTTCTGTATTTCCTTTGGTCGTTAAGCTATTTCTCGTTACCTTTGCCATCGTTAATTCAGAATGACGATGAGACAAGCAAGGAATCATAATAATCCGCAGACGTGTGCCCTATATATAAAAGGTGTAGGTGCAGGGCTTTGTGCGTATGATTACCAAGTAGATTCCCG
>CAUVFB010000008.1:0-19042 GCA_963551095.1 uncultured Prevotella sp.
TATGCCAACGGAAAGCTGGTTGATACCCGGACAGGCAATCCTATCGGAGTGGATCAGCAAGCTGCATTCGCTTTCGACAACGAGCTGAATGCCGCATCTGCCGACACTATCAGCTATTATGCAGAGGTCGACTACCCCGGCGATGAAGATTTCTCGGACAACAAGACCGAAGTGGTGAAGACCATCACCGTGAAGAATCTCGACTTTGAGCGTGCAAGCAGTCTCAAAGGAACATATAAGGACGGGAAGGTCAACCTGAAGTGGGTTCTGCCTGAACAGCAGGAGACCGTAACGGAAAGCTTTGAGAACTTCCGCCCGTGGACGACCGACTATCTCGGAAGATGGAAGCTCGTCGACGGCGACCGTGCCAATACATACGCTTTCGGCAGCATCAAGTTTAAGAACCAGGGAGAACCGATGGCCTACATTGTCTTCAATCCCGAAGCAGCCGGACTGGATGTCGTGAAAGAAGACCCAGAGATTGCTCCGCACAGCGGAAAGCAGTTCATGGGCTCCTTTGCCGCCATACAGGAACTGGCGCAGAAAGTTGTCAACAACGATTATCTGATTTCGCCCAAACTGAACGGCAACGCGCAGACGGTTACGTTCTGGGCCAAGTCGCTCTTCGAAAAGAACGACACAGCTTCTCTGAAGGAAAGCTTTGAGGTGCTTGCCTCCATGGCTTCAGCGGAAATCGGCGACATGCAGCCAACAACCGTGCGAGACAATGCCGTACCCGCAGATGTCTGGAAGCAGTATAGCGTGAATCTTCCGGCCGGCACCCACTACTTCGCCATCCACTGCACGTCCGACAACAAGTTCCTCTTTATGGTAGACGACGTTACGTTCAGTCCCGCGCCGCTCACGGTAAAGGGCTACAACATCTATCGCAACGGCATCCGTATCGGCAACGTAACAGATAAGGATACGATGACATTTACCGACAGCGATGCCGGCGACGGCGACGAATACCGAGTATCGGTAATATACGAGGAAGGCGAATCTGAGCTTTCCGATGCCTTTACCATTGCTACGGGTATCAGCACCGTTGGTTACGAACACAGAAAAGACGACACTCGTTACAACATTGCCGGACAGCGCGTGTCGGACGACTACAAGGGAATTGTCATCCGAAACGGAAAGAAAGTTTTGGTGAAATAGCACGCAGAATCCGATAACGGAAGATGGGTTATACTATTCACGCCTTGTCATCTATTCTTATCTGTCATACCATCAGGGATTCAGAGGGAAGGATGTACAAGGCGTATTCCGAACGAGGCGGAACAACCGTCTCATCTCATTCTTCCTTTATTCATCAAGCAACAAACACAGGAAATAATATGAAAAAACTATTGATCACGCTCTGCTGCTTCTTCACGCTCGCCGCATTTGCTGTCCCGAGCAAGCGAGGCAACTGGCGCACGGTTCGGCTCAAGGACGGAACGACCATCCGCCTGGAACTGGTAGGCGACGAGCATTTCCATTTCTTCAGGGATTCCGCCGGCGTACGCTACTTTCGTGATGCGGAAACGGGCGAATACGCAAGAGTCGGCGAAATGCAGTTCAACCACCGGCGGGCAGCATACATGCAACGGCTGAACCAAATCAATGCCCGGCGTAGAACGCTCGGAGTGGCCGATACAGTCTCATTCAAGGGCGAGAAGAAAGGTGTCATCCTCCTCGTACAGTTTGCCGACACGATTTTCAAGCCGACCAATACAGCCGAATACTATGACAAGATTGCCAACCGGCGGAACTTCAGCGATGAGAACGGATTCAAAGGAAGTGTCAGAGACTATTTCTATGCACAGAGCCTGGGCAAGTTCGATGTTACTTTCGATATCGTCGGTCCGATAACCCTCTCACGCTCGTATGCCTACTATGGTAAGAACAACGACGACAGGAACGACGAGCATGCCGGAGAGATGGTTGCCGAAGCCTGCCAAAAGGCTTCCGCAACGGTCGATTTCAGCAAATACGACTGGAACAACGATGGCGAGGTGGATGTCGTCTACGTTCTCTATGCCGGCAAAGGAGAGAATGCGTCGCTGGATGCAAATACTGTTTGGCCGCACCAATGGACTTTGGAGGAATCCGACTACGGGAAGTCGATTACTCTCAATGGAGTCGTCATCAACCGATATGCCTGCAGCAACGAAGTCAAGACAGACGGCAAGATAGAGGGCATTGGCACCATCTGTCACGAGTTCTCTCACTGTCTCGGCTTCCCCGACGCATACGATGTCAGCTATGGAGGAAGTTTCGGTATGGGTTCGTGGGATCTGATGGACAACGGCTGCTTTTTGGACGGGGGCTTCTCACCTTGCGGGTATACAGCCTATGAGAAAATGCAGTGTGGATGGACGACACCCGTAGAACTGCGGGGCGACACAGCCGTTGTCGATGTTCAGCCCATTGCACAGGGAGGCAGTACATACGTCATCTACAACAAGGCGCATCGCGACGAATACTATCTGATAGAGAACCGGCAGCGGGTGGGCTGGGACAAGGAATTGCCCGGCACGGGGCTGATCATCACTCACATTGACTACGACAAGGATTTGTTCGCACAGAACCTGGTCAATGCCATTGGCGATTTTACCAAGGAATACGGACTGACCAACGACCATCAGCGATACACGATGGTACATGCCGACAACGACGACGATTCCGACTACTGGCTTCCTGCCATGAAAAGCCATACGAAAAAGACGGAGGAAACCGATGCCTATCCTTTCCTGCGCAACGACAGTCTGACCAACCGATCCCTCCCCGCTGCCACAACTTTCCATAAAAATGTCAACGGGAATCGAAGACTCAATGTCTCCATCACAAATATGGCAGTAGACGATAACGGTACCGCTTCTTTTGTCTTCAGAGACTTCTCTGAACAGCCGCGCGTGCTTCCTGTCGGATGTGTCTTCTACGAATCGTTCAACGACTGTCAGGGACATGGTGGCAACGACAACGACTTCTATAGCGGCAATGCCGGCTCGGCTACTTTCTATCCCGACTACGACGACTGGATAGCCGAAGCATCTTTCGGTGGCGACCATTGTGCCAAGTTCGGCACCAACTCCAAGTCGGGCAAGGCGCAGACTCCCGCTTTTAGTCTCTATGGGCCGACGACACTCAGTTTCCTCGCAGCACCTTTCGACGAGGATGGAGGAAAGCTCAAGCTTTCTGTCAGCGGCAATGCTTCTATCTCGCCGTCCGTCTTTACGCTTTCCGGAGACAAATGGACAGAGTGCCGTGCTGTCATTACGGGAGAGGGAGAAGTGTGCGTAACCTTTCTGCCCGAACGGCGCATGTTCCTCGACGAGGTAAAGGCCATGGCCGACCCCACAGCCGTAACTGCTGCGAGTGGACAGCCGCGAAAGACCGACAGAGCCATCTACAGCATTATGGGATATAAGGTGGCAGACAAGGCAACGGGAACGGCACATCTGCCCAGTGGAATCTACATATATCAAGGAAAGAAATTCGTCATTCAATAAACCGATTATGAAAAAATATTTATTACTGCTGGCTGCCGCATCCACTCTCTCGGCATCGGCACAGTTCAACAGCCAGGACATCATCACCGACACTCCGACAGGAGGAACCTATATGAACGTGAACCGAAGTGGAAGGGGATTCTTCCGCTCCTCGTTCAGCGGGCAGGAGTTCGGACAGTTTACGTGTACGCTCGGCGACCTCGTTGCCACTTCCGACGGACACATCTACATGAAGAATCCGCTCAGCCAGCGGAAGACTGGCTCGTACATCCGACTCGACAAGAAAAGCGACGGACGCTATGTAGCACACCTCCCGCAAGCCATCAGCACTGAAGACGGGCAGACGACGTACGCTATGCGGATGGTATTGAGAACTCAGGGCGACCTGTTCACCTACGTGCCCGACACATTGGCCGACAAATCCATCAAGACCGATGTGTGGTTCACTTTCCGCAATGATTCGCTCATACAGGACAGCGAAGGCCGCGGCGTGCGGAAGCTACCCAAGGTGATACTGGGTGAATGCAACAACAAGGGAATATGGAAAGGATTCGGCGACGACGAGGTGGTCTATTCTGTCATCAAAGACGAGGTGATAAGTCCGCAGCCGACAACCACTACCGAGAACTACCAGCTGGAATACCGGACAGAAGACAACGAGATGCGCCACGTTCCGGCCAAGGTTGCCATTGAGGGGAGCAAGTTTTTCATACAGTTGCCTTACTATGACAAGCGATGGATTCACGGCATATTCGACGGAACGAAGGTTGTCTTCGCAAGCCATTACATGGGGCGGAACGAAAAGGAGAACTGCCATCAATATCTCGTACCATGCAGCTACATTGGCAAGAGCTTCCGTGTGGCAGAAAAGCTGACGCTCAACTACGATACTGACACAAAGGAGCTGACCTGTGAGAAAGGCTATGCACTCGTCATCAATGCCGGCGACCAGTTTGTCATCGACCGCAACCGGCTTGCCGTCTATAAACAACCCGTGCTGTCGCCTTTTGTTGAGCAGCCTGCCACACCGAAAGCACCCGAGATTATTTCCGTACATAAAGACGACTCTGGATACGGACTCGGCAGCACCATCGGCTTCAAGATAAAGGCAGAAGACACCGAGGGCTACTACATCTCCACTGAAAAGCTCTACTACAGGCTCTATCTTGACGACTCCAACAAGCCCTACAAGTTCTATATTGACGGCAACAAAGTGTCGGACATACTGAGCACGTACACTGACGGGACGACCTTCTTCATCCAAAACGATGTGAACTACATCATCACCGACCTCGGCGACGAATTCACCAAGGTGGGCATCCAGGAAGTGTATAAGGGCGGAGGCGAAGTCCACACATCCGACATTACCTGGTACAACCTATCTCCGGACGGCATCAACTCGGTCAACGCAGATACCAGTGTACAGTCTGTAGAATACTACACCCTGTCGGGCGTGCGCATCGCCCATCCTTCCGGTGGTCTCTTCATCCGCAGGACGACCTATGCCGACGGAACAGTAACGAGCGTGAAGATAGCCCGATAGACGTTGCAGCTCTAAAGGAACAAGACGGTATGCAAGACCCCTTCTCGAGAACTCGGATGTTGTTGGGAACCCCCGCCATAGATACGCTTCGGGGCAGCCGCGTGGCTGTCTTCGGCGTAGGAGGCGTAGGCGGATATGTGGTGGAAGTGCTCGCACGGAGTGGAGTCGGAGCCATCGACCTGATTGACGACGACCGCGTTAGCCTGTCGAATGTCAACCGCCAGTTGCTCGCCACACTTTCTGCAGTGGGGCGGCTCAAGGTCGACGTTGCCGAAGCGCGCATTCTCGACATCAATCCGCACTGCATTGTCCGCAAGCATCCGACGTTCTATCTGCCCGACAATGCGGAACAGTTCCACTTCACGGCCTACGATTATGTAGTCGACTGCATTGATACCGTTGCAGCAAAGGTCGACTTGATTTGCCGCTGCCATCAAATGGACATCCCGCTGCTGTCGTGCATGGGAGCCGCCTATAAGCTGGATGCCACCCGATTTTGCGTGACAGATCTATTCAAGACCATCAACGACCCGCTGGCCAAGGTGATACGGAAGAAGCTGCGCAAGACGGACATCAGACATGTCAAGGTGGTCTACAGTCCCGAGGAACCGTTGGAGAGCATCGGACAACCCGACGGTTCGTGCCGGCCTCGCTGTGCCGACCCCGGTGAGGATATGTGCAGACAGACGAGTCGACACACTATTCCGAGTTCGAATGCCTGGGTGCCTGCCGCGGCGGGATTGACAGCCGGTGGCGAGGTGGTGAAAGACTTGATTGCGCGCGCCCACACGATGCGCATACGTCCCGAAGACGAGGCCGGCAGCACACCGGCACGGATCGCCAGGGAACGTGCAGTGAGAATGCAGGAGGAGTATGAGCGACTGTCATCCAAAGAATAAATAAGAAAAAGGGCAGATGGAAATAGAATGAAGGTGTGTCAGTTCCCGTGCCTGGAAACAATGGACTGTTGCAATTACCAATGGATCATAGATAAATCCGACAAACTTGACGGTAATTGCTCTCTAAGTTAAGCGGCAATCGTCCTCTAAGTTAAACGACAATTGTCCTTTAAGTTAAACGACTTTCGTCGTTCCTAAGGGAGGCCATTTGTCGTTCCTAAGGAAGGCCATTTGTCGTTCCTAAGGAAGGCCATTCGTCGTTCCTAAGGAAAGCCATTTGTCGTTCCTAAGGAAAGCCGTTTGTCGTTCCTAAGGAAGGCCATTTATCGTTCCTAAGGGAAGCCATTCGTCGTTCCTAAGGAAAGCCGTTTGTCGTTCCTAAGGAAGGTCGTTCGTCGTTCCTAAGGAAGGCCATTTGTCGTTCCTAAGGGAAGCCATTCGTCGTTCCTAAGATAGCAAAACCCCGAAAGTTTATTCTCTAACTTTCTGAGGGCATATCATTTTGTGGGGTAACGGTTTTCTCTTGGGAAAGAAAGATGACGCGCATTCATTTTTTTTTCGTAAGTTTGTAGACGGAAACAGATCTATATTGTCAAAGCCCATCAACGAAATGAAATACATCACAGTGCCCGAACGAGCAGAAGAGAAGTTGCTCCCTTTCTATTTCGCCGCAGAAGAATACGTAGCACGCACCTATACCGACGACGACTATTTCTTTGCATGGCAGGTGCCGCCCACTGTCATGCTGGGACGGAATCAGTTGATCGATAATGAGGTCGATGTGGATTACTGTCGCAGGAACGGTGTGCACATCTTCCGCCGCAAGAGTGGCGGCGGATGCGTATACGCCGACAACGGTTGCATACAGTTTTCTTACATCTCCTTTGCCGACAATGTGAATCTTGCCTTCTCCGACTATATGAATCGGGTGGCGGCCCTCCTGCAGAGTCTTCGCATCAATGCACAGCTCTCGGGGCGTAACGATATTCTCGTGGGAGGACGCAAAGTGTCGGGCAGTGCTTTCTATCGAATGCAGGGACGCAGCGTGCTGCACAACACAATGCTCTTCAACACACAGCTCGAACACCTCTCCCGTGCGCTCACTCCTTCGCATGAAAAGCTCGAAAGCAAGGGAGTGGCATCGGTCAGCCAGCGCGTGAACAACATCGGGATGTACACCGATTTGTCTATCGATGACTTTCTGGTCTACGTCAGACAATACATGTGCGGCGCAGAAGAACGCGTGCTGACTGACGAGGATATGCGGCAGATTGCCGAAATAGAAAAAGAATTGGCAGCCGACGATTTTGTATACGGCAACAACCCGAAGTTTACCGAGGTGCGCAGGAAGCGTTTTGCCGACGTAGGAACGCTCGAAGCCCGCATCGAGCTGAAGAATCAAACTATTACAAACATCAACCTGGTAGGCGATTACTTCCTGATCGGCGACCTCGATCGCGACCTGCTCGACTTGCTCCGCGGCTGCTATTTTACACGAGAGGCGGTAGAAGAACGACTGGCTGAAACCGATTTGTCGGCCATCATCCGCCATCTGAAACTCTCGCAACTGCTCCGGCTGCTCTTCGGCCGACTGCCACACGTGAGCAAACCCGACTGGCTGAAGATCGATCTTACCTCTACCCGACAGTCGGGCAAGACGGCCAACGTGCTTGCCAAGCACCATCTGAACACCATCTGCACAAGCGGACTATGCCCGAATCAGACTGAATGCTGGGCAGCACGCACGGCAACCATTATGATTGGTGGCGATATTTGTACGCGGAAGTGCCGCTTTTGCAACACCCTGACGGGGCGGCCGAAGCAACTCGATCCACGCGAGCCGCAGAATGTGGCTGAATCGGTAAAGGCACTCGGACTGCGCTATGCTGTCATCACGTCTGTCGACCGCGACGATCTTGAAGATTGCGGAGCCAACCATTGGGTACAGACGATACGATGCGTGCGCAAAGAGAATCCAAATACACTCGTCGAAGTGCTCCTGCCCGACTTCATGGGCAAGCCGGAACTCATTGCCCGGGTGATGGAAGCACGCCCCAACGTAGCCGGACACAATATGGAAACCGTCCGACGGCTGACCCCGGACGTGCGCAGTGTGGCTCGCTACGACCGCAGCCTCGAGGTGCTTACTGCCATAACGCAGTCGGGCGTGATGGCAAAAACGGGCTTTATGGTCGGCTTGGGCGAAACGGTCGAGGAGGTAGAAGAACTGATGGACGATATTCTCGCAACGGGCTGCCGCCGTCTGACCATCGGACAGTATCTCCAGCCCACTGCCCGCCATCTGCCTGTAGCCGAGTATATCACGCCCGAACAGTTTGCAGCCTACAAGCAGACAGCTCTGCAGAAAGGATTCAAGTTCGTCGAAAGTGGGCCGCTTGTCCGTTCGTCGTACCACGCCGAGCGTGCGTTTGCATCAGAATAATTATCTTTTCCCAGCCGACAGAAAGCACCGACATAAAAACCAAAAACAACAATAACTATCAAGGATATGAAGAAAATCTTTTTATTGGCTCTTGCAACTCTGTGCGTGCAAGAGACTATCGCACAACGGAAGGCATTCGACATCGATGTGATACTGCACACCTGGTGCTGGTCGTTCAACACCATTCGGGAGAACATGGCAGACATTGCCAAAGCAGGATATACCATCATCCAAACCTCGCCGGCACAGCATTGCATCACCGAGGTGAGCCGCGACAAGGGCGGCGGCAACCAACTCTACGGACACGGCAAATGGTACTACCAGTATCAGCCTACCGACTGGAAGATTGGCAACTACCAGATGGGAACGCGCGACGACCTTGCCGCACTTTGCAGAGAAGCGCGGCGGTATGGCGTCAGGGTGATTGTCGACGTGCTGCCCAACCATACGGCTGTTAACGACTGTCAAGTGGAAGCCGATCTTGATGCCGCCGTGGGGGGACACGATAATCTGTATCACGCCAACGGATTCACTGAGATAAAGAACTATAACGACCGACTGCAATGCACGACGGGACAGATGGGTGGGCTGCCCGATGTGAATACGGAAAATCCCGACTTCCAATTCTATTACTTGAAATATGTCAACGATCTGCTCGCCTGCGGAGTCCGCGGCTTTCGATACGATACAGCCAAACATATAGGGTTGCCCAGCGACCCCAAAGACCCGAAGGCTAAAGAGAACGATTTTTGGGATGTGGCCATGGGGCGGAAAACCGTCAAGGGGTTGCGTCTAGCTTTTCCAACGGACAGTCTTTTCTTTTATGGAGAGGTTTTGCAGGACTCTAATGTCAAAGAGAAAGAATATGCCGATGTCATCGGAGCCGTAACTGCCAGTTCGCTGGGCAGCGCACTGCGGCAGGCTCTCGAGGGCAAGGGATGGAAGAAGGACGAAATCAGCACCTACTGCCATCCGGCTCAGCCGTCGCAGCTGATAACATGGGTAGAATCGCACGACACCTACTGCAACGAGCACGAAAGTGCCGGCCTCACCGATGCACAGATTCGTATGGGATGGGTGTTTCTCACTGCACGCCGCTTTGGCACTCCGCTTTTCTATTCACGTCCCGACGGCAGTGCCCCCGGAAACATTTGGGGCAACAACATAGTCGGTAAAAAAGGAAATGATGCTTTCAGGCATCCCGAGGTAATTGCGGTCAACAAGTTCCGGAAAGCTATGTGTGGGCAGCCCGAAATGCTCCTCTACGGATGCAACGACAAAGTAGTGGAAGTGGCACGTGGCAAGCAGGGAGCTGCACTTATTAATATCTCTGCCGAAACACAGACCGTAAGCCTGCCTACCACACTGCCTAACGGGAAGTACAAGGATGCTGTCTACGGTACGAATTTCTTCGTACGGAAAGGCATTCTTGCGGGTACGATGAAAGGGCTGACTTCGTATATTCTTTACCGCAAATAGGCTGAATTAAGCAAACTATGCGCAGCCTGGAAGAAAAACTAAAATACCCGATAGACCATGTAATCGCCATCGGCTTGAATGGTGAACGTATTGCCGACGGCTTCGTTGAGCGTCCCTTCCCAAAACTGACGGAAGGGATGCAGACTCCACTTTAAGCCTGTGCTCGACAGTTGGCGACAAGTGGCATTGAAGATACTTACCTGCTGGCCTGGGACAGAACAGAATGTGTTCGTGCCCGATGCGGGTTCGAACCAGCCGTAGTCGGTAATCATCATGGGTCGTATGTGAAACTGGTGGTAATAGTGCATCATCAGAGAAATATTGCCGAGCGTGTGATCTTCGCGCTTTCCGGTTGCTCCGAGATAGTAGAAGTGTGGCCACTGGCCGGCGGCAATTTCAGAATCGATTTGCGCACAAGCGAAAAGGGTTGCTTTGGTAAGATCGTTAGTATCCTGCTCGGGTATATGGTGATAGATGCGGGCATAACTTTGCTTTAGCCGGGGCGAAATTGAGTCGCCGTCGCCTACCACGGCTATTGGCTCTATTCTGTTTTTGAGCAGTTCAGCTAAGGCTCCGTCGCAGGCGAAAAGCCGCTTGGCTTCGTAGAGGATACGAAGGGGTATCGGATGGCGAGGGAAATCGCCGGCAGCGAGGATAACTGTGGACAATGGAGAATTGTCAATTATCAACAGTCCATTGTCCATTTCCGATGAATCAAATGCTGTTTGTTTACTCATTGTTGCTGTGAAGAATTTATATTTTGGGGAGTATTCAGCTCGCTTGCCCTCATGATTTTCCGCCACTTAAAATAGCCTGCCACAGCAATCGCGCTGTACAGACTATATAGGGCAGCCGTAAAGGGTATTCCTTTATATACATAGAGTGCAGAGAGTTCGAGGTCGACAACTATCCAAATCCACCATTGCTCAAGATACTTCTTCGACAGTGCCCACAGCCCGACGAAACTCAGTGCGTTGCCGAAGCTGTCGAGAATGGGGACTGTCGAATTTGTCAACCCGACAAGTACCGCCCAAAGCAGACTCCACAGCAAAAGAAAGGCGACCAGTGCAGGAAGAATCCGTCGGCGTGGAAAATGACTGATGGGCATTTCGCCATCCGCTGCTTTGTGCCGCCCAAACCGCCAACAGAGGAATCCGTACACGGCTGCGAGCGCATAATAAACCTGCATTCCGAAATCGGCATACAGTCCTGCCTCGTAATAAACAAATGCGTAGACAATGGGCATGATGATGCCCGTAATCCAAAGTCGGATACTGGCTTTGTATTCCTGGTATATGTAAACGAGTCCGATGATCGAACCGATGATGTCGAGCGTCTGATAATCCATTGATTTTCGTTAGCAGAGGGTGTGACCGGCTGTCCCGACACACCCTCGGGATTTATCCTCGGTCAGAACCGAAGCGTAATGTTGCCCGTTAGAGTGAATCCGGCCATCGGGACGAATCCTATCTGCGTATAGCGGTTTTCGTTCGGATGCCCGTTGCCGTCGAGAATGCAGCTGTACACCCATCCCGAGGCAGCATAATGGCGGTTGAAGACATTGCCGAGATTGATGCCGAAGATGGCTGTCCGTATTCCGGCGAAGTTTTTTTCTGTACGGATTGTGTAGCTCGCATTGGCATCGCTCTGCGAATAACAGGGCAGCGCGCGCAGGGCGTTTTCTGTATTGTCTAAGTATTGCCGCCCGACGAAGTTCGTATGCCACACAAACGCAAAGCCTTTGAAGTTGAATTCGGCCAAACCGTTCAGGATTACCGACGGAGAGAAAGCCAACGTCGAATGGTCGTAATGTATCTTCCGATAGCTCGTTCCCCAGTTTTCGGCTGCCATCTCGTCGAAATCCCTGATGACATTTCGGCTCAGCGCAGCGTTCCCCTCCAAAGAGAGCCAGGACGAAACGTGGCAGCCCGCTTCCAGTTCCACCCCTGTCCGGTAACTTCGTCTGACGTTCGTGGTCAGGTTTTTGCCGATGTCGCTCTGCGCGCCCGTCTGTACAAACTGGCCGTTGTAATTCATTCGGTAGAAATTTGCCCCTGCATGCCACCCACTGCCGGCGTACTGGTAGCCCAGTTCGAAATCGGCCATACGCTCCGGCGAGGGAGCCGGATAGCTTCCGTTGTTGGTGAAGTTGTTGCGCTCAGGTTCTCGGTGCGCGTACGCAAAGGAGGCATAGGCCTTATGCCCGTCCCGTGAGTAGCTGAGGCCTACTTTAGGGTTGATGAAAACGTACCGTCGGCTGATGTCCAGTTGTTGGTTGCGATATCCGGCTCCGTCTTTATAGAATCTGTCATTAACGCCATCGGTCTTATATTCTACGCGGCGTACTTGAACATCGGTGAAGATCGTCCAGAAGTTGCTCACACAGCGACCCAACTTGACATACGCACTGTAATCGTCCTTGTGCGCATCGGAATCGTAATAGCGATAGTCTCTGCCACCGGGACGATATTGCGCGTCGGCATCTTCCCGGGCAATATACGTAAGATATCCGAAGTGAGTCCCACGAAACTGCTGGAGATTCATGCCTCCTTTCAAGTCCCAGTCTGCATCCCGATAGCCGATGTTGTAGACAAGTCCGTAAGTATGCTGCGAAAGCCCTTTTCGACGCACGAAGTCTGATCGCTTCACCAGCTTACCGTCTGCATCGTAAAAGGTCAGTCCGAACTTCGAAAATTTATTTCCCTGTCTGAATTCTCTGTAATAGCCGTAACCGTAGGTGTAATGCAGGCTGACAGCGTGGCTCCAGCCTCCCGGCGAACGGAAAGTCAGCGAGAGCAGGTTGTGATTTTGGTAGAAGTTGTCGGTCGTTTTCCGCCAGTAACTTCCGTCGCGCATCCTGAACCGTTCTGTTTTGTAGTCTCCAGAAGCATCCTTGACAAAGGTTCCTGACGCATCCGTTACCAGCTGTTCGTAAAGCGGGTTGAACCTGCCCAGCCCCCGGTCGTAAAGGTCTTTGTACGTCCTTATGCCCGTCTTTTCTCCGAACGTACCGTCTATTAGACTCAGATCATTGCTGCCTGCAACGACCCCGTTCCAAGCCTGCCCCGTCTTCTCGAAGTTTCCCAAGTTCCGGTAGGCCCATCTGAACCGTCCGCGTGTCCAGGTCAGACTCCCATAGTAGCAGCCCGAACGTCCGCTCGTGCCGTCGACAAATCCGTCTGTACCCGTCTCGTGGAAAGCTCCGTCGAAAGTGAAACCGCCTGGCAGCCGACCTGTTGAGAAACCGATACCCGTGTGATAAGTCCCATAAGAACCCACCGAGCCGGTCAGTTCTGCCGACGGATTTTCCCCCGGCTCGGCCAAATTCAGAGAGACCGAACCGCCAAAGGCTCCATCGCCGTTTGTCGACGTACCGATGCCTCTTTGAATCTGCACACTGCCCAACAGCGACGCATACGAGTTCATGTTCGCCCAGAATACAGTCTGATCTTCCGGAGAGTTCAAAGCCACTCCATCCAGGGTAACGTTGATCCGGCTGCCTGCTGCGCCACGAATGCGCATGGCAACCGTTCCCGTCCCGATTCCGTTCTCGCCCCAGGCCAGCACGCCCGGAGTCTGTGCAAGCAGAAACGGCAGCTCACGCCCGTTCCGTCCGTACACATTCAGTTCCTTACTGCCGAGATGGGCCACGGCGAACGGCGCAGTTTTACCTGCCCTCACACCCGAGACAACCACCTCGCTCATCTCGTGCACAGTCGCCGTATCGGTCTGCGCAAACGCCCCGGTCGCACATACAATCGCCGCCGAGCAAAAGAGCATTCTCTTCATGTCTTTTTACAGTTGAGTATAAGAAAAAACAAAAAGGGGGATAATTCCCTGCGTCGGCATTACCCGCTTCAGGTTCAGAGGGTATGATCTCAGCTTGCCCAAAATAGGCAGGCACCCCTTAGCTTCCCGTTTGGAAGCCGTGGCAAAAGTACGAAAATTCCACAGAACCGCCAAACAAATTTACCTTATGCTCAGATTATGGTCGTGGAAGAAGTCCTTTCGTAATCAGACAGAGTTGCTTCCGAGAACGAATAGAATTATTCTGAGCATGAAAGGTACAAGTGGAAACTCCCATTCAGAAATAGTCCTTTACCTCCAATCTGTCATTAGTCTTGCTCTGCATCAGCAAACGCCACAACAAAGGGAGACTTGTACAACTTGCGAATTGCCAAAACAAAAATTGTGTAAAAGGCAATGCCATTGCAAACGCTTCGGTAAACGATGAGGAGTGTCCTGCCGGCAGATGTGTCGAAGAATCGATTCAGGTATAAGGACAAATTCGGGACTTGCATCCATTAGGACATGCCTACGCCGGGCAAACACAAAATCAGCATCCGAAAACAAGTTTCCAAATGCTGAATCGAGCTTTTCTCATGGACGAATTCTTATCAATGCCCATCAAATTGGCCCAAAGTTCCTATTCGTGATTCCTTTCAATATAGGCTATCACGTCGCCCTTGCTGACCTTTGAACCTTGCCGGGCATTGATTTCCACGAGCTTTCCGCCGAGCGCAGCTTTCACTTCAACAAATTCGCCCCAGGGTGCCTGTACATAGCAGAAAGCATCACCTTCGCTGTATTCCTTCCCGATAAACGGTTCGGTGGCAGCCACAGCCTCGCCGTCGCCCTGAAACTCCCAAAAAATTTGTCCTTTCACAGGCGAAACGATAGCATCCGCCTTGGCGTGCTTGAAAGCAGTTGCCTCCTCGCAACTTACCTTCGCGCCGAGCTTGGCATCCTTGGCGGCCTGGAGATCGGCAAGGAAGTTCTTCTTGGCCTGCCCACTCTTGTAGTTGCGATACTGCTCTGGATGCATGGCCAATTCGAAGAGTTCCTCGTCGTCCTGTCCGTAGTCCCATCCGTTCTCATCCATTTCCTTACGGAAGTCATCGAGCGCGTCGGGCAGCAACGTGTGTGGGTTGGCATCGGTAAACTCCAGCCCTTTCTGTGCCGCGAGGTCTTTCAGCTCCTGACAGATTTCGCCTGGAACACGGCCGCTCTTTCCGAGAATCATGCCCCACATCGAGTCGTCCATCATCACAAAGCGACCCTTGCCCTGTTCGAGCGTGAGGAGATTCATCAGTGCGATATTCTTCGTATATTGCGAGAATGGCGTTACCAATGGAGGATAGCCGACACGCGGCCATACGTAGGCCACTTCTTCAAAAAGTTTGATAAGCATATCGTCAACGCTCAACCCTTCCTCACCTTTCTTCCTGCGAAGATTGTTGATGGTAGCACGAATACCGCCGAGGTCGGCCATCATTGAGCCCATCATCCCTCCGGGAAGACCGCAGCTGAGGAGCAGCGAACTCATGTATTTGTTCTGCGGATTGATGAAGTAGCCAAGCCACTCGTCGATGAATTCCTGTGTCATAGCGCGGGCTTTCATGTAAGCGTCCATGTTGATTTCCGGAACGTCGAAGCCTGCATTCTTCAACATACTCTGCACTGAGATGACATCAGGATGAACCTTTCCCCAGGAGAGCGGTTCGATGGCAACATCGAGAATATCAATACCGTTTTTAGCTACTTCGAGCATCGAGGCCATCGAAAGCCCCGGACCTGAATGACCGTGATATTCGAGCACAATGTCTGGATGCTTCTCCTTGATCATTTTCGTCAGCTGACCAAGGAACACTGGCTGCCCGATACCAGCCATATCTTTCAGGCAGATTTCCTCTGCCCCGGCGGCAATCTCCTCGTCGGCCAGCTTGCTGTAATATTCCAGCGTGTGAATCGGAGAGGTGGTGATGCAGAGTGTTCCCTGCGGAATCATGCCGGCCTCTTTTGCCCATCGGATGGACGGAGCAATGTTTCGGATATCGTTCAGACCATCGAAGATACGGGGAATGTCGACACCCTGTGCGTGCTTCACACGGTACATCATCGCGCGGACATCGTCGGGCACAGGATACATGCGCAACGCATTCAGACCGCGGTCGAGCATATGGGTCTGAATGCCTGCCTTGTGCAGGATTCGGGTGTAGGCTCGTACTGACTCGTTAGGATTCTCGCCAGCCAGGAGGTTCACCTGCTCAAAGGCACCGCCGTTGGTCTCTACCCGGGCGAAACAACCCATCTCAACGAAGACGGGCGCAATGCGCTCCAATTGATCCTTGCGTGGCTGGAACTTTCCGGAACTCTGCCACATGTCTCGGTAAATGAGACTGAACTTGATTTTCTTTCCCATATTCTATATCTTGTCGTTTACTAATCAGTGGATTGCCCGCAGACAATCCGACGCGCAAAATTAGGTAAAAAAAATCAAAACGCACCGCCTGCACTGCCTTTTTTGCAATAATTGACTATCTTTGTAGCCGAAAGCGAGCGGTCGGCAGGACAGTCTTCTCCACCGCTTCATTCACAATCAGAAACTCTACAGAAATGAGGAGAATAATCTTTTGGATGTTTATCTCGATTGCCATACTTTCGCTTGCGGCCTGCTACGGACAGACCGCTGCCGGCGACCACGGTGCCATTGACAAGGAAACCAAGCTCAAGGGCGACCGCACTCTCTATGGACTAGCCTGCGATGGCTGCTCTGATTCGGCCATCGTTTTCCTACCCAATGAGGGTGGCGACCCGAGGCGATTCGATATCGTCGCAGCGATGCGTAACGGAAAAGTCTTCGGAAAGCCTGAGATAGGCGACGAACTGGCCGTTCTTACAAATCCCCGCAATCCACACGAGGCAGAGTTGGTCATTGACCTTGAGCAGATGAAGGGTACATGGACTTTTCAGGTGATTCCGAAACTCAAGCCTAACCCTACCAAGTCCGAGGATGAAATTCTAGCAGAGATGAGCGACTCGATGAAGGCGGCTCTCTTCGTACCCCGCGAATACGGGTTCACGCTCAAGAGCTACCACCTGGCATCGCCCGTTGGCTACATCATAAAAGCCAACACGCTCGAAGACGAAAGTCCCGTCGAATATCCGAAAGTAACCGTCTACACGGGTTGGCACATCTACAACGGTTGGCTATATATATACAAGGATACCGTCGACGAGCAAGGTCGCCGCATCCCGAACGATTCGGTCGGACACGATGACGGAACGATGGTCTATCTCGCTGCCGATTCCATGGCTGCCCTCTTCGGTAAGAAAGTCATGCAATACCATCGCAAGGCCAATGCACTCGAAGCCAATCGAAAAGCACAGGAGGCAGCGAAGAAAGCAACTGAGTAGCCAGCAACACAAATGGTCTTTTTCCCAAAGAATCTGTCCTCTCTGTCATTTTTTCCGTACCTTTACGAGCAGAAATAAAAACAAAACACAATGCACTTCAAATGGAACAACTTGCCACTCGCCTCAGACGGGCAGACAACGGTCGACGGACTGGGAGAGAAACTCTCCATCAGTCCCGTCCTGGCTCAGCTCCTCATCAGGCGTGGCATTACGACAGAGAGTGCTGCCAAACGGTTCTTTCGTCCGCAGCTGTCCGATCTCATCAACCCATTCCTGATGAAAGACATGGACGCCGCAGTCGACCGGCTTAACGATGCCATGGGGCGTAAGGAGCGCATCCTCGTCTATGGAGACTACGATGTGGACGGATGCACAGCGGTAGCACTGGTATATAGATTCTTGCGGCAGTCTTACTCTAATATCGACTACTATATCCCCAACCGGTACGACGAGGGTTATGGCGTGAGCAAAAAAGGGATAGACTTTGCCGCAGCGTCGGGCGTAAAACTCATCATCATTCTCGACTGTGGCATCAAGGCCGTCGAGGAGATAGCCTACGCTAAGGAGCGCGGTATTGACTTCATTATCTGCGACCACCACGTACCCGACGAAGTGCTGCCCCCAGCTTTTGCTATTCTCAACCCCAAACAGAAAGGTGATGCCTATCCTTTCAAGGAACTCTGCGGATGCGGGGTCGGATTCAAGTTCATGCAGGCTTTTGCCAAGAACAACGGTCTTCCTTTCACCCATCTCGTTCCTCTACTCGACTTCTGTGCGGTCAGCATTGCCGCCGACCTCGTACCCGTCATTGACGAGAACCGGATACTCGCTTTCCATGGGCTGAAACAGCTGAACAGCAACCCGAGTGTCGGTCTGCGGGCTATCATTGACATCTGCGGCCTGACGGGCAGAGAACTCTCCATGAGCGATATTCTCTTCAAGATCGGACCGCGCATCAATGCCAGCGGACGGATGGAGGACGGCAAGGAAAGCGTCGACTTGCTCGTGGAGCGCGACCTTGGTATGGCTTTGCAGGCTGCCAAGCATATCGACAAATACAATCAGAAGCGCAAGGATGTAGACCGACAGATGACGGAGGAGGCCAACCGGATTGTGGAACGGCTCGAGAATCAGAAACACCACGCTGGCATCGTGCTGTACGATGAGCATTGGAAGAAAGGTGTCATCGGTATCGTTGCTTCTCGACTGACCGAGATTTACCACCGTCCGACGGTTGTTATCACACGCGACGAAGATCTCGCCACGGGGTCTGCACGCAGCGTACCGGGCTTCGACCTCTATGCCGCCATCAAGAGTTGCCGCGACCTGCTGCTCAACTTCGGCGGACACACCTATGCTGCGGGGCTTACGATGAAGTGGGAATCAGTGCGCGGATTCCGCACGCGCTTCCAGCAGTATGTCGACGAGCATATCCTACCCGAGCAGACCGAGGCTATTCTCAACATCGACGCTACCATCGACTTCAAGGACATCACGCGCAAGTTCCATCACGACCTGAAACGCTTTGCGCCTTTCGGCCCAGGCAATCCGAAGCCGATCTTCTGCACAAAGGAAGTATTCGACTTCGGCACGAGCAAGGTTGTCGGCCGCAAGCAGGAGCACATCAAGCTGGAGTTAGTCGACTCGAAATCTAATAATGTGATGAACGGCATCGCTTTCGGACAGAGTGCGTCGTCGCGCTACATCAAGTCGAAACGCTCGTTCGATATCGTCTATACCATCGAGGACAACATATTCAAGCACGGAGCCGTACAATTGCAGATAGAGGACATCCGCCCTTCAGAACCGGGAGGCAGTCTTTCGAAGCCGGCGAAGGAGTAGGGCAGAATCCTTCCCGGTCTTTTAGTCTGCGCTGCCCATCCATCAACAGAACAAGTGTATGACCTATAGAGAAATCCTCAGGAAGTATTGGGGCTATCCCGACTTCCGCGGTATTCAGCGCGAACTGATAGAGAGCATCGGA
>CAUVFB010000009.1:0-18783 GCA_963551095.1 uncultured Prevotella sp.
AAGGTAAGGAAAGAATCTTAAAGCGGCAAATAAAAATAGAAAGAAGTGTGTGTTGAGCTTCCGCCAAAGGCCAATCGTCAAAGAGTAAACTTCAGTAGTCAATGGTCAGAGATAGAAGAACCGATAGGAGCATAAGACAGCTTTCCCTATGCCCTATCGGAATTACACTTTCAAATATGAATGGCTCTATACGTTGGACGATGATGCCTCGTCCCATATCCGATGCACCTCGCTGATGTCAATATTGAGCAGGCGCATCTGCCGGAACAGTTCGGGAAGCATTTCTTCAAGAAACTCGTGCTTGCGTGCGGTTCGAATTCGATCAGACGCATCGGCTGAAACATAGTAGCCCAGACCGCGCCGGTTGTAGATGATGCCTTCGCGTGCGAGCAGTTCGTATGACTTCACGGCAGTGTTGGTGTTCACCTGCAGCATCATGGCATAGTCGCGAACAGAAGGTATTCGGTCGTCGGCACCGTATGTTCCGGCTATGATATCGTCGCAGAGACGGTCTGCCATCTGCTCATAGATGGCTTTATTGCTGTTGAAATTCATAAGCTGCGCATTGAGTTAGATGTTTATCCATTTGTTGTTGACGGCCTGCAGTCGACAGTACAGCCGGTAGGAGAAGAAGAGACACGCGGCGATGACGACAGTGCAGATGATACCGGTCTGCCAGTCGGCGATGTGTCGGGGAACGATTACGACGTAATCCGTATAGGTATAGACAAGATAAGCGAAGCCGACAAAGAGCGAGAAGCCGATTACGACAATGAGGAACGCAGCTATGGCGGTCTTCAACCAGGCTGTCTTGCGGAAAATCATGCCACCGAGGGTTGCAATGGCAAAGGCAGTGAGTAGGCCGGCGGACAGTTCTGCCGTGTTTTCTATATCGTATGCATAGCGGAATGATTCGGATTGTTCCCACAGCATGGAAACCACGGAGGCGTGTGCTCCTTTGTGAATCATCATGTTGATAAGCTGCTGCAAGCCGTCGCCGATGATGTAGGCCACTATTATCAGTATGACGATAAACAGTGTGCTGCCGATGAAGCGTGCGGTGAACTTCTCGAGATTGGTGGCCGGAAGCATCATCTCGGATATCTTGTCCTGCTTGGATCTGAGGTCGCTGACGATGAAAGTGCCGCATATCAGCAAGACAACATCTGCGACCAAAAGACAGAACAAGAGACCTTGTACGAGCTTTATCGTCATCTCAGGACTTCCGATATATTCGAGGCTGAAGGGATTGCAGACGAATATGCTGGTGAGTGTAAAGAGGATGATGAGTGTGAGGAAAAGGCTGACGTAAGCCTTTTTCCTTACCATCAGCAGGCGCATGAGAACCTGCCA
This sequence comes from uncultured Prevotella sp., assembly GCA_963551095.1. GTDB lineage: Bacteria > Bacteroidota > Bacteroidia > Bacteroidales > Bacteroidaceae > Prevotella. The sequence goes on from CAUVFB010000009.1 coordinate 1,354, forward strand.
GAAGCGTTTAATATTGAATTTTTCCATTGTTGCTTTGTGTTTGTGGGTGAAACTATCTGTTCTTGGATGAGGTGGCGGGCTTGATTCGTGTCGTGTTGTTGCTGACCGAAGCGTTGCCGGTAATGTTGATGTGCGGTTCGGTGCGTGTGGTGCCGTCTAAATCTACACTTGCGTTACCTTGTATTGATAAGGAAACCTCGCCGGCATTATTCATGTGAGCATCCAAACTTGCGTTACCCTGTATCTCCATCTCCGTTTTTCCGACAGTCAGGTTAGTGAAGTCGGCAGATGCATTGCCGAGGATATATACGTTGAGATAGTCGGCCTTGAGTTTGGCAATGTTGATATCGGCATTGCCCTGAATGTCGAAGAGGATGCTGTCGCCCGTGAATGGCTTGTCTATGCTGATGGAAGAATTGCCCGTTTGTGCGAGTTTCCGCAGGCGGGGTAGTGTTACATAAATCTTGGTTGACATTCTGTCGGTTATTCCGAACGTCATTTCCTGAACACTGGAAGCGTCTTTCCAGCCTTGGTCTATGGTAAGAGTGCCGTTAAGACAAGTGATCTTTGTCAGGTCGATATATTTCTCCTTGCCTTTCAATACGACTTGGAAAGAGTCGCCCTGCTGTATGAATACGTCTGCATTGCCGTTTACTTCGATGTTTTCGAACGGGGTTACGGCTATTGTCCGTTGAATCTCCTTGCCCAGGTTGTCTTTTTTTCTGATGCAAAAGGAGAGCGTTCCTATTCCGATAATGGCAAGCAACAGTATCTTGGCAGTGATAGAAAATGAATGTTTCATTGTTATTCGCTTTTTAATGGTTGATAGTTACTGTGTTTATAGTTTTCCGAGTGTGGCTGCATTGAAGAGCAATTCGAGATTGATATGGGTTTCTTGGCTTCCCGGCCTGCGGTGGGCTACAACGGCATTGCCTTGTAACGCCGGTTCGGCATAGATGACAGATTCGTCCATTTCGTCGGGTGTGCGGTAGGTGAACTCGTATTTATCGGTGATTTCTTCCGTAGAAGCATTGAGTAGGAGCTGTGAATGGTCGAGAATCAGTACGTGGTCGAGCAGCTGTTCTACGTCGTGTACCTGATGGGTAGAGATAATCAGCGACGAATCTTCTGACAGATTGCCTGCGACAACCTTGCGGAAGAGAACTTTCGAGGGAATGTCGAGACCGTTGGTTGGCTCATCCATCAGCAGAAGCCGGCAGCCCGAGGCAATGGCAAAGCTCATGTAGATCTTCTTTTTCTGCCCCATCGAAAGAGCTTTGAAGTTGGCTTCGGTAGACATCTCGAAGTCTTGCAGGCATCGGTTGAGCACATCCCGATCGAAACGGGGATAGAATTCTGTGTGAATCTTGGCATATTGCGCTGTTGTCAAGTTCGGCAGATTATACTCTTCGGGTACGATGTAGATTTCGCGAAGCATCTCCGGGTGTCGTTGTTGGGCTTCATAGCCATTGGTGTAGATACTTCCTTTCGATGGGCGCAATAGTCCGGCAATGAGATAGAGCAGTGTACTCTTTCCCATGCCGTTCTTTCCGAGCAATCCATAGATGCGGCTGTCTGGCAGTGAGAGGCCGAAGCCGTCGAAAACGTTGTGTTTGCTACCTGCATAGTGGTAGGCTAAGTTCTTTATTTCAATCATACTGACTTGTGGGGTGGGGATTATTATGTGATGATTATACTTGTTTTGTTGAGGCTTTATGCCTCGTTAGCTTTATGGTTAATGCGTACCACTTCTATAGTACACTGCAAAGATGGGATGAAAATATTGTATCTGCAAGTTTTCTGTGATTTTTTTCTCAATTATTTCTTTGGAGTAGTATTTCAGACGATCCGGATTCGTTTTGTAAATACATGATTATCATAGAGCTGACAAAGACTTTCAGGGAGGGTGATAAGCCCGATTGAGTGCTTTCTTATAGAGGGAGTCGTCTTGTGTGATAAGGTCTTCACCTTATTTTATATATCTTTTCGATTGATGAAACTTCTCTTTTAGTAGGTTTCCTCAATGCTCTCTTTGATGGTAAGGAAGTAGTTAAGGATACCCCGAGGCTAATTTCTATCACGAAGTAAAGCTAACGGGTGTAGAGGACAAGTCTGACTACATCTCGTCTGTCCTGGGACTACATCACATCTGTCCTGGGACTACATCACATCTGTCCTAGGACTACATCACGTCTGTCCTAGGACTACATCTCGTCTGTCCTAGGACTACATCATGTCTGTCCTAGGACTACATCACGTCTGTCCTAGGACTACATCATGTCTGTCCTATAGCCGGATTTATCTGTTCTTCCGTTCATATGCCGGTCGCCAAGGAATGGTTACCGCCCCACCTTATAAGAAATTGCGATCGCATCACTGAGGAGCCTTGAAGTGTGCTATTTATGAGTGTTAAATTCAGAGGAAGCAAGGCTTGTTCGGCTTTTTTGCGCTACTTTTGCAGCTCAAATGAAAGAAATCAGATGAATCTTACAGGCATAGTCAATAAGCTGTATTTTCGTCCCCGTCAGCGGGAACTGGAGAGATACCGGACGGAAGGAGTGGAAATTCAGCATAGGATACTGCGCTATCTCGTCGACCGCGCCAAGGATACAGAATACGGGCGGCATCATCTCTTCTCGACCATCCGTTCGTATGACGACTTCGTGCAGAACGTCCCTATGAATACCTACGAGGAACTGAAAAGCGACATCGACCGCATGCGACGCGGCGATGCCAACGTGCTGTGGCCGGGACTGATAAGGTGGTATGCGAAGTCGTCGGGAACGACCAACGACAAGAGCAAGTTCATCCCCGTGTCGTCAGAAGGACTGCACAACGTGCACTACCGGGGCGGTGCAGATGTAGTGGCAATCTACCTGCGTAACAACCCTGCCAGCCGGATGTTCGACGGAAAAGGACTTATTCTCGGTGGCAGTCATGCGCCGAACTATACTCAGCCCAACTCGCTCGTGGGCGACCTGAGTGCGATACTCATTGAGAATATTAACCCGCTGGCCAATCTCAAGCGCGTGCCGAGTAAGGAAGCGGCTCTGCTGAGCGACTTCGAGGTGAAGCGCGACCGCATTGCCCGCGAGACAATGAAAAAGAACGTAACCAACCTTTCGGGTGTGCCGTCGTGGATGATGTCGGTTCTCGTGCGCGTCCTGGAGCTTTCGGGCAAGCAGCATTTGGAGGAAGTGTGGCCCCATTTGGAGGTATTCTTCCACGGAGGAATCGCTTTCACGCCCTATCGCAAGCAGTACGAACAGCTCATCACGAAGCCAGACATGCACTATATGGAAACCTACAATGCCTCGGAGGGATTCTTCGGCATTCAGGACGACCCTTCGGACACGAGCATGCTGTTGATGCTCGACTACGGAATCTTCTACGAGTTCTTGCCGATGGACGAACTGGATAACGAACGCCCCGACATCGTGCCGCTCGAAGGTGTCGAAGTGGGCAGAAACTACGCCATGCTCATCACTACTTCCTGCGGACTGTGGCGTTACCAAATAGGCGACACGGTGCAGTTCACATCCGTCAACCCCTATAAGTTCATTATCACCGGACGTACCAAATACTTCATCAATGCCTTTGGCGAAGAACTGATCATGGACAATGCCGAGCGCGGACTTGAAGCTGCCTGCAAGGCGACGGGAGCACAGATCAGCGAATACACGGCTGCCCCCATCTATATGGATGCCAAAGCCAAGTGTCGCCATCAATGGCTCATTGAGTTTGCCAAGGAGCCATGCGACCTGAAAGAGTTTGCCACCATCCTCGACTCGAAGCTCCAGGAAATCAATTCCGACTACGAAGCAAAGCGTTTCCACGACGTAACCCTGCAGCCGCTTGAAGTGATTCCCGCCCGTCCGGAACTCTTCAACGACTGGCTGAAGTCGAAAGGTAAGCTCGGCGGACAGCATAAGATTCCCCGACTGTCCAACAGCCGTGCGAATATCGATGAGATGCTGGCCATGAACGAGAGTCCCTCACAAGCAAGGGAGGTATAACCGTCTTTGTGCGTCGCCAACAAAAGAACAGCCCATGTATTCAATATTGTCCCACTTTCAACGCTTTATCCACCGGCATATCTTCTCCCTCGGAACTTGGGGAAGCTTCTTATTCCTGCTGTTTCTTTCTTCCTGTGCCCGAATGGGCGAACCTGATGGAGGCTGGTATGACGAAACGCCGCCGAAGATAGTCAGTGCCTCACCGCCGGACAAGGCCACCGGCGTGTCGGGCAAGCACGTCAGCATTCTCTTCGATGAATATATAAAGGTAGATAATCCCACTGAGAAAGTCATCGTATCACCTCCACAGCTTGAGACACCCGATATAAAGGGCGAGGGAAAGCACATTACCGTAAAGCTGAAAGACGACTTGCAACCCAATACCACTTATACGATTGACTTCTCGGATGCCATTTCCGACAACAACGAAGGTAATCCTTTGGGCAATTATACTTATTCGTTCTCTACGGGAAGCCAAATAGACACAATGGAAGTAGCCGGCTACGTGCTCTCTGCTGAAAACCTGGAGCCAGTCAAGGGAATCCTCGTCGGACTCTACAAGAATCAAGCTGACACTGCTTTTACGCGCCTTCCGATGCTCCGCGTAGCCCGCACAGATGCCAGCGGTCATTTCGTCGTAAAGGGAGTGGCCAAGGGCGACTACCGCATCTACGCACTCCGCGATGCCGATGCCAACTACCGTTTTAGTCAGCAGAGCGAGGAAATAGCCTTTACGCCCGAAGTTATCATGCCAAGTTGTCAACCCGACGTACGTCAGGACACGATATGGCGTGACTCGCTCCATATCAAGGATATTCAGCAGACCCCCTATACCCACTTCTTTCCCGACGACGTTGTCCTCACGTCCTTTACCGAAGCGCAGACAGCCCGGTACTTCCTGAAGGCCGAGCGCAAGGAGCCCGATTACTTCTCGGTGATATTCAGCTATGGCGACACCAATCTCCCGGAGATAAAGGGATTGAACTTCAATGCAGTGGATGCTTTCATCGTAGAGCCAAGCTTGAATCGGGACTCTATCGGATATTGGCTGCGTGATACAGCATTGGTTCATCAGGACACGCTCAAGATGACCATCCGATATAACATGACCGATACGCTCGGACAGCTGACTACGCAGACCGACACGCTCGAAGTGCTTGCCAAGACTCCTTATGCCAAGCGGTTGAAGCGTCAGCAGGAAGCATACGCGAAATGGAAAAAGCAACAGGACAGGAACCGCCAGCGTGGCAAGGACTATCAGACAGAGATGCCGAGCGAGGCACTGGAGGTAAAGTACAACGTCAGCAACCGCATGTCGCCCGACGAGAATCCGACGTTTATGATGCCGTCGCCTCTTGCCGTCTGCGACACGGCAAAGATTCATCTCTACGAGAAGATAGACACACTTTGGTACAGGGCGCATTATCAGTTCGGCAAGGTGCCGGGACAGGCACGCTGCTACAAGCTGGTCGGTGCCTGGAATCCTGGCCACGAATACAGTTTGGAAACCGATTCGGCTGCCTTTGTCGACATCTACGGCAAAGCATCCAAGAAACATAAGCAGGGCATCAATGTCGGTGCGCTCGAAGAATACGGCACACTCGCCATCACACTACAGGGAATGGAAGGGCGAAACTGTCTGCTGCAACTGCTCGACGGAAGCGATAAGCCCGTTCGTGAAACTACTGTCAAGGACGGTATAGCGCATTTCTACTATATCGAACCCGGCAAATACTACCTGCGCCTGATAGTCGACGACAACGACAACGGCCACTGGGACACTGGCGACTACAGCGTGCAGCGACAGCCTGAAGTCGTCTGCTATTATCCTAAACCGATAGACTGTAAGGCAAAATGGGATCTGCACGAAACCTGGAATCCGCGTGCCCTGCCGCTTTATCTGCAGAAGCCTGCTGCCATCACCAAGCAGAAAGGCGACCAGAAGAAGACCGTCCGTAACAGGAATGCCGAGCGGGCAAGGAAGCTGGGAATAGAGTATAATGCCAAGGGAAAACCGGCAGCCGATGCAGCTCAGAAAGGCAAGAAGAACTAAATAATGGACGATGAGAAGAGATGCCCGTTCTTTACACTACTACTCGTTTTTTCGTATCCAGTCCTTTCTTTCTCCCTCATCCTATAAGTGGCTTCACCTCAGTATTCACACCAGCTTTTTATACCGCACGATATAATCAATTATACCACACGATATAATCAATTATACTGCCCGATTTCGTTATGACTACTGCACAAGAACTCTTCTCGCGTATCGCCGACATCCTTTCGGCTTCATCCGAGTATCAAAGTCTTATCATGCACGAGACACTCGTCATCACCTGCCATGAGGGACTGAAAGAGACACGGCACGGGTTTGGCAATCTCTCCTCACAGGTGGAATCGCTCTGTCGGAGGCATGGCGTGGCTCAGCAGGACATCGTAGCTATCCATAAGATGCGCCGACATAGCAACTCGCCTGTGCCCATCCTTCCCAACGATTTGGCATACGACTGTCGTGCGCTGGCCATCTTTATTTCGGCCGTCTTCGGGGAAGATATACCAGCCCAACTCGTCGGGTGCATTCCGGAAAGGGGCAGGATTGCGGAAGATATGCAGTTGACCAACTACCACTACATCCGCTGTATTGTGCGACAATGGGACGAGAAGACAATTCGGGTAACAGTTACTAACCAAGACAGTAGCGAGGAACTCCTGACCGTTGACTATACAGACACGTCCGAGTATATCGACTTTGGCTATCTCCGGCCACTCCTCCGCGAGGGAATGCAGCTGAATCTGCTCGACTGCACCGTTACAGGCAAGAAAGTGGTGCCTCGCGTCATTGTTGTTGAACCTGACTACTTGCTCGACATCTCCACCATTGCCAACTGCTTTGAAAGCTATGGCCATCATCCGTTGCTCTTCACCGTCAACCGCCTGCAGGCTCGACCCATCAACAAGCATATCGTACTGGGCAACTTCGCCGGATCTGCCCTCGACGATATCATCAACCATCCGGCGCATTACGACATCAAAGACACTTTCCGCTCCAACTTCCGCGAGAAAGCACTCGACTTCGCTACGTGTCCCGACTTCGATGCGGTAGAGTTCAAACAAGAGGCAGAGCGGCAGGTAGAGAATATGGAAGAGATTGTCGGCGAGCTGTTCCGGACATTCGACCGAGGAAAAGCCATCCTCGAACCATCGTTTGTCTGCGAACAGTTGGGCATACAAGGACGTGTCGACTTGATGACAACCGACCTTCGTCTGCTTGTCGAACAGAAGTCGGGCAGGAACATCTTCATCGAGCGGAAGTTCAGAAATCCGCATGGCTCGCTCCACGTAGAGAAACATTATGTGCAGCTGCTCCTCTACTACGGAATACTTCGGTACAACTTCCGGCTCACGGCGAAGAAGGCACACATACAGCTGCTCTACTCGAAATACCCTCTGCCCGACGGGCTTCTCGAAGTGGAGCCGCTGCAATCATTGATTCGTGAGGCGATAAAGTTCCGCAATCAGACAGTGGCAACAGAATTTTGGATGGCCAGGAACGGCTTCGCGCGAATGATGCCTCTGCTGACTCCTCAGACGCTCAACACCGAACGGCAGGACGATTCGTTCTTCCACAACTTCCTGCTGCCTCAACTCAATGAGACACTCGTGCCCCTTCACCGGCTCGACGACCTCGAACGGGATTACTTCACACGCATGATGACCTTTGTCATCAAGGAGCAGCTTGTCGCCAAAGTGGGAGCACAGGAAGGCGTGGGCAACAGCAACGCCGACCTATGGAACATGCCTTTGGCGGAGAAGAAAGAGACGGGCAACATCTACACGGACTTGACCATCACGGCGAAGCAGCGCAGCAGCTCGTTCAACGGATACGATACCATCACCCTTGCTGTACCGCAGCAAGATGACGGCTTCTTACCCAACTTCCGACGGGGCGACATGATTTACCTCTATGCTTACAAAACCAACGAAACGCCCGATGCCAGACACTCCATCCTCTTCAAAGGCTCGCTGCAGGAGATACACGTCGACCGGCTCATTGTCCATCTCAACGACGGCCAGCAGAACCCGAGCCTCATCAACGGAGAACTCTTTGCCATCGAGCATGCGGGTAGTGACATCGGAGGCACGGCAGCCATCCGCAGCCTTTACACCTTCATCACATCAGACGAAGACCGCCGTCGGCTTCTCCTCGGACAGCGCGCACCACGTGCCGACAAAACCCTGAGATTGTCGCAGAGCTATCACCCCGACTACGATGAGATCATCCTGAAAGCCCAACAAGCCCGGGACTATTTCCTCCTGATAGGGCCTCCCGGTACGGGCAAAACCTCTCAGGCCATCCAGTTTCTTGTGCGCGAGCAGTTGGCAACGGCTATCGATTCTAACGTCCAAGCCTTAAAACTCAAGCCGAAAAGTTCCATCCTCCTCCTTTCCTACACCCATCGTGCTGTAGACGAGATTTGTGCAATGCTCTCCGACAACGGGCTCGACTACGTGCGCATCGGCAATGAGTTCAGCTGCGACCCGAAATACAGCCGTCATCTCCTGCAGGAAGTGATAGACAAAAGCCCCACGCTCCATACGATAAGGACTACCCTGGAGAATGCCCGCATCGTCGTCGCGACCACTTCCACCCTCAACTCTCGTTCAGCCCTGTTCAACATCAAGCATTTCGACCTTGCTATCATCGACGAGGCGAGCCAGATTCTCGAACCGAATATAATCGGACTATTATCCGAACGACGCAGGGAGCGAACGGCGATCACCAAATTCATACTCGTGGGCGACTACAAACAACTGCCCGCGGTAGTGCAACAAAGCGAGGCCGAATGCGCTTCCGTCTCGTCGCTATTAGAGGAAATCCATCTCAGCTCCTGCGCCAATTCGCTTTTTGAACGGCTGATCCGCACCGAGCGGGCCGCCGGACGCACCGACTTCATCGGCATCCTGAGAAAGCAAGGACGCATGCACCCCGACATTGCCGACTTCCCCAACCGCAAGTTCTACGCCCGTGAACAACTGGAATGCGTTCCCTTGGCACATCAGCTGGAGTCATCGTTGCCCTACAGTGAGCCGAGCGAAGACATCATAGACGACTTCCTGAAAGCCCACCGCGTGATATTCATTCCATCGAAACCTTGCCGGCAGCCGGACATATCAGAGAAAGTGAACACGGAGGAAGCGTGTATCATTGCCGACTTACTCCGCCGGCTCCACCGACAACTCGGCACGGCTTTCGAACCACAGAAGTCTGTAGGCGTAATTGTTCCTTACCGCAACCAAATAGCCATGATACGCAAGGCGACGGAACGCCTCGGCATTCCCGAACTGGAGCAGATCAGTATCGACACCGTGGAGCGCTATCAGGGTAGCCAACGCGACATCATCCTCTATTCGTTCACCATCCAGAGCCGGTATCAGCTCGATTTCCTCACCGCCAACACTTTCTACGAGGACGGGCAGCCCATCGACCGCAAACTCAACGTAGCCGTCACCCGTGCCCGTAAGCAGCTGATAATGGTCGGGAACGAGGCTACGCTACGCCGGAATGCCTTGTTCGCAGAACTGATAGACGCTTCCTGGAAACTTACGCCCTGAACTTTATGAGGTGTCGTTGCAACGGTGTCGCCGGTTCATAAACCTCAAAATCCAATTGTAGGGACGCCCGGCTCGTGCGTCCTTTCCTTTTCGGAGGGTTTGTTGGATCATCCTTGCTTGCTGAGAGGACGCACGAACCGTGCGTCCCTACAGTCAGCTGTGGCTTCTGCGCGTCATTGGCTGTGATTTCCGAATCAGTTATTAGTCTTATTCCGCATGGGCGAACGTCCCGGCAAATGAGAGACGGCCAGCAACCGCCATTGCAAACGTCCCGGCAAATGCCGGAAGGTGGGCACGACTTTTCTAAAGCATAAAAACAAAAGGTATGTTAAAGCAGAATTTTTCTAAGACGTGAAAACAAAAGGTATGTTAAGGCAGAATTTTTCTAAGATGTGAAAACAAAAGGTATGTTAAGGCAGAACTTTTCTAAGATGTGAAAACAAAAGGTATGTTAAGGCAGAATTTTTCTAAGATGTGAAAACAAAAGATATATTAAGGCAGAATTTTTCTAAGACATGAAAATAAAAGGTATGTTAAGACAGAATTTTTCCAAGACATAAAAACAAAAGGTATGTTAAAGCAGAACTTTTCTAAGACATGAAAACAAAAGGTATGTTAAGACAGAATTTTTCTAAGATGTCAAAGCGAAACAGATGTTAATTGCGGCGCTGTTGCAGACGTCCCGGCAAAACGTTTACCTGCTCTGACCGGCGATGCGCACTTCATCTGCATGAAAAACACCGGGTCACGAGGAGATAAAACGTCGGAATTATTCGTGCGTATTGCCCAAAGAGAAGATAAAAGCAGGATAAAGACTGCATGGTCTTCCCAAGATTGGCTAATTTTGCAGGAGAGACTTCGGGGGTACAGCCTGTCAGGAATTTCTTAAAACACGATACACATATACTCACTACAAAAAAACGACCCGCTTATGAAGAAATCATTCTTAATGGTTCTCAGCCTTTTCCTCTCATGGGGAGCAACGGCACAGAACAATCCGAGAGTAACCTACAAGGACGGCACCGTCGAGGGCATCGACTCGTCGGGAGTCAAGATCTTCCGTGGCATTCCTTTCGCCCAGCCACCTGTGGGCGATCTGCGCTGGCGTGCACCACAGCCCGTCAAGCCTTGGCAGGGCATACGTCCGGCAAAGGAATTCGGCAGCGACCCTGTCCAGCACAATATCTTTGGCGACATGGTATTCGAGGCGAAAGAGCAGAGCGAAGACTGCCTCTATCTGAATGTATGGACACCAGCCAAGACGATGGACGAGAAACTGCCCGTGCTCATCTATTTCAACGGCGGCGGACTCGTCTCGGGCAGCGGCTCGGAACCGCGCTATCAGGGACTGCGTTTGGCTCGCCGCGGCATCATTGTCGTAACGGCCAACTATCGTGAGGGAATCTTCGGATTCTTCTCTCTGCCCGAACTGACTCGGGAAGGATGCTCCGGCAATCAAGGATGGCTCGACCAAGTGGCAGCTATCAAATGGGTGAAGACGAACATTGCAGCTTTCGGCGGCGACCCGAATCGAATAACCATCAATGGCGAATCGGCCGGTGCACAGTCGACCTGCGCCTTGTCCGTATCGCCACTCTCGCGCGGTTGGATCAATGGCGTGATGTGTTCGAGTGGAGCAGTCGTCGCCAATGCAGCCCCGGTAACGCTGAAAGAATCGGAAACGGTGGCTGTGGCATGGGCTAAGAAGAACGGACTGAAGAAGCTGGCCGATATGCGTCGTCTCTCTGCCGCAGAACTGGAACGGCTCAACGACGGAAAGTTCGGAGAGGGAACGAAATGTATCGACGGCACGTTCTTGACAGAAGATCCCACCCTGACCCTGATGAAAGGCGAACAGGCACAGGTTCCGATGCTGCTGGGAAACAACGACTGCGAGTTGCCCGTGGCCATCTTCGCCGGCGGCAAGAAGGTAACGAAGGAAAATCTCGCACCGGCTGTCAGTGGATACATCGGTACCGATGCCGGCAACATCTACGACTTATACGGTATAAAGACCGATGCCGACCTGCAGGCAAAGCCCGGCTACGTGCTCGGTGGCGATATGTTCATTGCTTACGCTACATGGAAGTGGGCCGATCTCGTCCGTCAGACCAGTCGGAAGCCCGTCTATCGGTACGTCTACTGCCATCCACGCCCAAGCATGCAGCTCAAGGGAAAAGCTCCGGGACTTGCCGATGGTACGGTAGACGTAAAGGATGACGCGCCTGCACAGCCTGCAGCACCGGGTGCGATGCACGCCACCGACATAGAATACGCCATGGGTAATCTCTCCACCAATCCAGCCTTCGCTTGGCAAACCGACGACTACGCCACTTCTGAGATATTCCAACAGATATACGTTAACTTCGTCAAATACGGCAATCCGAACGGACTGGGGCTGCCCCAATGGGATACTTATAATAACAACGGCGAAGTGCCACCCGTTATGCTCATCAATACGAAGTCTGGACAGAAACGTCTGCCCGAGGCCGAGGCAAGGTATCACAGAATAGACGAGCTTATCCAGGCGCATGCGAAAAAGGACAGGAAATGAAAAACCAGTTCGTTTATGCGAGAAAGTAAAAACATTTCTCTACCTTTGTAACCAATTAAATTCATCATCAATAACTTATAAAACCATTTGCAACATGAAGAAAGGACTACTCGTCAGTGCCTTAATGGCCTTTATGGCAATGAGTCCCGGCTCCCTCAATGCACAACAGGTGAAGCTCGTCGTAATGCCCCAGGGGGGCGGACAGACAAGCGAATACGCGCTTGCAGACATACGGCGCATCACTTTCCAGGGAGACGGTATGCACATTGTCGGAAGCAAGTTCGCAGTTGAACCTGTATGGAAACTGTCTGCCATCAAGAAACTCCTGTTCACAGGATCACCTGCCGGCATTGAGCACGCAACGCTACAGGAAACCGGAAAGGTAACCGTTACGCTGCGGGGAAACCAGCTGTTCGTCAACGGAATTTCCACTAATCAGCCCTCAGCGGCAACCATTTTCGATGTCAGCGGACAGCTCGTCGTGCGCACTAATGTAAGCAACGGCGAACCTATCGACGCTTCCACACTCCGCAACGGCATCTACATCATCAAAGTAAACAACACAACCCTTAAATTCGCAAAACAATGAAGAAAGTCATAACCTTCTGCCTCACGGCACTCATCAGTCTCGCTGCACTCGCACAGACAGAACCCAACCGTATCATCATCAACAAGCCGTACTCACTGAAAGCCTTTTCCGTTGAGCATACCGACAGCATCACCTTCGCAGTGGTCGAAGGGAAAGTTGCTGCCGACGTGAAGTTCCTCGGCTACAGAACCGGTTCCACCGGCGACACACTCAACGTTGCTGTTACGAAGACCCCTGAATGCAAAAGCTACCACATTGCCTGCATGCCCAAGAATCTTGCCGACAAAATCACCGACGATGCTGTGGCAGAGAACTACTTCGAGCGTTACGGCGGACAGAAGCAGACCGACGACTTCACCAACGCTGAGATGACAGGATTCTCCGATCCGTTCAAGGCCAGCACTTCCTACGCGCTCATCACCCTGGGATACGACAAGTACGGCGTAGCCTGCAGCATGTCGAGAGCCGACTTCACCACACCCGACAAGCCACTCGTTGGTAACCCAAAGGTAACGGGTGTCGTTCTGAACACTACAGCCACCACCATTGAGGCCAAGTTCACCCCGAACGAAGACGTAGCTGGCTATGCTTACTGCATCTTCAAGGCTGGTACGGCAGAACAGCAGTTCGAGCAGTTCGGCCCGATGATGGGGCTCAGCAACATGGGCGACATGATCAAGAAGTGGGGTGTTCCCGCCACCGAGGAGCAAACCTATACGTGGAAAAGCATGATTCCCAATACCGCGTATGAGATCTACGTGCAGGCATGGGATGTCAACGACACCTACACACCCATGCTCATCCTCCCCGCCAGCACGAAGAAGCTCGGTGGTGCAGGTATTGCGCAGGTTTCCATCGAAATCAAGGAGTTCGAAAGCAACGGCGACGGCTACACCCAGCGCGTAATCTACACGCCCAACGACCAGTGCAGTCTCCACCGCGACATTCTTATGACCAAGGAGTATTACGACAAGCCTGAGATGGGCGATAACGGTGTGATTGCTTTCCTGGAAGGAGACAATCCACAGGATCCGAACTGGGATCAGTATGGTGTCGACAACGTTCTGTGGAATGCCAATCCGAGTACGACCTACTATGCTTTCTCCATTGCCAAGAACGTCAACGACGAGTGGGGTCCCCTCACAAGGGTTGAGTTCACAACCCCGGCATCTGCAGGAGCGAAACCAGCCATGTCGAAAGCCATGCCCAAGCGTGTCATTTCCCAGACGGGTGTAGGCGTTACTAAGGCTCCCATTTTTGTCGGCAGTACATCGAAGCCGGTAATGAAGCTTGAGAAGAAGTAATCATCGGTCAGCAGACCATGCAGTAAAAAATGGAGGATGTGTCGAAACAGGCACATCCTCTTTTTATCATCCTTATGTCTCAGTGTTGTTCATTGATGCTACTGATTCCATGTAAAAAGGCTTGATGACTTTGCGTGGCTCATGCGGACGTTTATGTAGCGTCTGACAGCAGCAGAACGTGTTCCCATGACGATTTTTAGCTCTTTGAGAGTGCTTTCGTCGCTCCTAAGGAAAGGCTTTTGTCGTCTAAGTTAAACGACTTTCGCCCTCTAAGTTAAACGACAATCATCGTCTAAGTTAAACGACTTTCGTCGTTCCTAAGGAAGACCATTTGTCGTTCCTAAGGAAGACCATTTGTCGTTCCTAAGGGAAGGCGTTTGTCGTTCCTAAGGGAAGCCATTCGTCGTTCCTAAGGGAGGACGTTTATCGTTCCTAAGGGAGGACGTTTATCGTTCCTAAGGGAGGACGTTTATCGTTCCTAAGGGAAGACTTTTGTCGTTCTTAAGGGAAGCCGTTTGTCGTTCCTAAGGGAGGACTTTCGTCGTTCCTAAGGGAAGCCGTTTGTCGTTCCTAAGGGAAGCCATTCGTCGTTCCTAAGGGAGGACTTTCGTCGTTCCTAAGGGAAGCCGTTTGTCGTTCCTAAGGGAGGACTTTCATCGTTCCTAAGGAAGGCCTTTCGTCGTTCCTAAGGGAAGGCGTTTGTCGTTCCTAAGGGAGGACGTTTATCGTTCCTAAGGAAGGACGTTTGTCGTTCCTAAGGGAATAAAGTTTTGGCTTGAGAAGGGGAGCAGGACTTTGTGCAAGAAAGAGAGAGAGGTACCTGTTTTGAAAACCCTCTTTTCTTGTATATATGGGGGAGAAATCGTGAGCGGATGTTGATGTTGTCAGCTTGAGACAGATGGGAGATCGGGTAACAAAAAAGGAACGGCCGGCAAGCCTCATTTTCCTGAATGAAACTTGTCAGCCGAACAGAATCGGACTGTGGGGCGACTTTATTTCCCGAAAGCCTCTGCCTCGGCAGCTGCAATGATAGCTTCGCGGTCGGACGATTCCTCATCCGTGAGTTCGGTGGAAAGGGAATTGTACCGACTTATCAACGGGATTCTTCCGTCGTCCTCCGACGTTTTCTCAGAGAATACTTCTGTGCGGAAAGGAGCTTCCCGCTTCTTGTCGGTGTCTGAAGAGGCGACGACGAAATCGGAGTCGGGCGAGATGGTAGGGACATCAATGACGGGTTCTTCCTCCATCTTCGTGCGGTTGGCTTTGGCGGTGAACACTTTGTTGATGAACTGTGGTTCGCAGCGCAACCGCTTCAGGGTAGTCTTGGCCGCGAGCTGCTGGCTCTCTTTCTTGGAATAGCCTTTTCCCTCGCCACACTCTATGCCTTCCATGACAACACGGAAGCGGAAGATGGAGTTTCCGTCCTTGTCCTTGTCGAAATTGAGGAGCTTAAACTCCAGCCTGATCTTGTTTTTCTGACCCCATTCTATCAGTTTCGATTTGAAGTTGACTTCCTTGTATGCCACCCTGTCTATATTGATCAGATCGCCGAGTATCTGCCGCTTCATGAACTTCATGCAGGCATTGTAGCCGTGGTCGAGATAGAGCGCGCCGACAAGTGCCTCGAAAGCATTGCCACCCATATAGTTGTTGTGCGACTGGCATTGCCCGTTAGATAAAATGAGGTCGTTGATTCCCATTTCCTTGGCAAGACGGTTGAGCGTCTCGCGTTGCACGATCTTCGAGCGCGTGTTGGTCAGGAAGCCTTCACGCTTGCCCGGGAAATGCGCGAAGACGATGTCGCCCACGATGGCATCGAGGATGGCATCGCCGAGAAACTCCAGTCGCTCGTTGTTGACAGGCTTTCCCTTTTCGTTACGGCGTGCTATGCTCTTGTGGAGGAGCGCAGTCTTGTAGTAACTAAGGTCGTGTGGGAGGATTCCGATGATTTGATAAAGGGACGAATAAAGCTCCTTTTCCTTTCGGAAAGGGAGCTTTATTCTGTCGATAATATTATTCAGCATACTTCTTGAATACTACGCAGGCATTGTGCCCACCGAAGCCGAAGGTGTTGCTGAGAGCTGCCCGCACTTCGCGCTTCTGTGCTTTGTTGAACGTAAAATTCATATTGTAGTCGAGTTCTTCGTCCTTATCGTCCTCAGCGTGGTTGATAGTAGGAGGCACAATATCGTTCTTTACAGCAAGAACACAGGCCATTGCCTCTACTGCACCGGCTGCACCGAGGAGATGCCCCGTCATACTCTTGGTGGAAGAGATGTTCAGCCGATAGGCTGCATCACCAAAAAGCTCCTTGATCGCTTTGGCCTCAGAGATGTCGCCGACGTGAGTCGAGGTACCGTGAACGTTGATATAGTCAATGTCCTCCGGCTTAAGATGAGCATCTTCGAGCGCTGCTTTCATCACGAGCTTGGCACCAAGACCTTCCGGATGCGACGCTGTAATGTGGTAGGCATCAGCTGATTCGCCCTCGCCGACCATTTCTGCGTAAATCTTCGCACCACGTTCCTTGGCGTGTTCCAACTCTTCCAGGATAACACAGCCAGCGCCTTCGCCCATGACAAAGCCATCACGGCTTGCCGAGAACGGACGTGAAGCATGTTCGGGGTCATCGTTGCGGGTCGAGAGAGCGTGCATGGCATTGAAGCCGCCTACGCCGCAGGCACATATCGCACTCTCTGCGCCACCACTGACAATCATGTCTGCCTTGCCCAAACGAATTTGGTTGAATGCTGCTGCCAGTGCATTACTGGAAGAAGCACAAGCTGATGTGGTAGTGAAGTTGGGACCGTGAAATCCGAACTGAATGCTGATCTGCCCCGAAGCAATGTCGGCAATCATCTTAGGAATGAAGAATGGATTGAACTTCGGACCTTTCTCCTTGTTCTGTGCATAGTATGACACCTCGTCTTCAAAGGTGCGGATACCACCGATACCGACTCCGTAGATAACGCCGATACGGTTCTTGTCGGTCTTTTCGAGATCGATGCCGCAGTCCTTAACGCCCTGCATGGCACTGATCAGAGCCAGTTGGGTATAGCGGTCGAGCTTGCGGGCTTCCTTGCGATCGATGTAATCGTTGACATTGAGGCCTTTCACCTCGCATGCAAATTGGGTTTTGAACAGTGTAGCATCAAACTGTGTAATGGGTGCAGCACCACTCTTGCCAGCCAACATGTTCTGCCAAGTGTCTTCAGGGTTGTTTCCTAATGGCGTAACGGCACCAAGCCCGGTTACTACTACTCTTTTTAATTCCATTTGTCTAAGTTGTTTGTTATGGCGAACCCGAAAGTTTCTTTGTGCGTCCTTGCCTTTCAGTCTATGCGAACTGCCTTTCTT
>CAUVFB010000010.1:0-18624 GCA_963551095.1 uncultured Prevotella sp.
CGTGGGGTACGAGTGTCGGACTCGTGGGGTACGAGTGTCGGACCCGTGGGGTACGGGTGTCGGACTCGTGGGGTACGGGTGTCGGACCCGTGGAGTACGGGTGTAGGACTTGTGGGGCGGAACATAAAGTTTGATGATGCCGGATGGATAATCTGACTAATAAATAGTGGGCAATAGGGAATGCTTATTGGGCTGCACGAATATTGCGCATTAGTCCTTCGTACTTTGCACGCTTAACGGCCGATCCTTTGAAGAGCCGCCTGTAATCTTCGATGGTAAGCCTTTTCCAGTCTTCCTTTCTCATTGCAAGCAGGTCGGAGGAGGGTTGGAAGGCCAATTCGGTGTTGGGCGTAGCGTAACGGTTCCACGGACAGGCTGTTTGGCAACGGTCGCAACCATAGATAGTACTGCCCATGGCCTGACAGGCTTCGGAAGAAAGATTGCTACGGTTCTCTATCAGCTGATAGGACAGGCACCGTTGGGCGACGAATGGCTTGCTTTCCCGTATGGCACGAGTGGGGCAGGCTTCAAGACAGCGACGGCATTTTCCGCATCGGGAGGGCATTGGCGTGTCGTATACGTCTACCTTGTAAGGCAGAAATACCTCACCGAGGAAGAACATAGAGCCTGCCCGGGGAATAATGAGCTGATGATTCTTGCCCATCCAGCCCAGTCCGGCCTTGGAAGCCCAATAGCGTTCGAGTACGGGAGCTGTATCGACGAAACAACGGGCGTTGTTTGCAGCATACGTTTCCTTGGTAAGGGTAAGCCGAGAAGCCTTCTTTTCGACAGCATAGAGGTTTGCTATCAGTTCTTTCATCCTTGTTCGCATCACGTCGTGATAATCTTTGCCATAGGCATAAGCCGCCAACTGATACTCTCCTTCGGGTATGGTTCGTGCAGGAGCATAGTTCATGGCGAGAGAAACGATGGATTGAACGCCCGGCACAAGCAGTCGGGGGTCGATTCGCTTCTCCGTGTTGTCTGCCATGTACGTCATATCCGCCTCACTTTTGGTTTCTAACCAGCGACGCAAGGCCATTTCGGTTCCTTTATCGACAGGAGCAGCCTTGGCAATGCCCACTGCTGAAAAACCTAACCGAAGAGCTACGGCCTTGATAAAAGCAGCCTTGTCGGGCTGATCCCAAAGGAGGGGAGTCGGAAAGAGGGGGCTTTGAGTAGTTGTAGATACTTTTTGCATTGATGGCGAGGCTGATTGCTTGAGTTCTTCCGGAACGTCTTGGAATGCCGGGAATGCCCGGTTATTATGAGATTTCGCTTAGCTGTTCTCGTCAAAAGTCTTGAAAGCATACCCTTGTTCCTTTAGCCACTGCAGCGACTCGGGCAGTGCGGTGCGTAACTTATCAATACTTTTGAGCGAATCGTGGAAGGTGATGATAGAACCATTGCGCGCATACTGCTTCACATTGTTGACAATATCTTCTGCCGTAATCCATTTGGAGTAATCACGCGTAACGAGATCCCACATAACTACACGGTAGTTGCGCTTCACCCACCAATAAACCGTGTGTCGAAGCCAACCATGTGGCGGACGGAAGAAGCGCGTGTGGAGCAGTCCGTTGGCCTCTGTAACGTCGACGGCATACGTCAGTGTCCAGTGTCTGAACGAACCGAGATGATGGTAAGTATGGTTGCCAACCAAATGGCCACGCCTTACAACCTCTTCATATAGCTCAGGATATTTCCTGACGTTATCCCCTACCATGAAGAAGATGGCCTTTGCGCCAAAGCGGTCAAGTGTTTCAAGGATGAACGGTGTCGCTTCCGGAATCGGACCGTCGTCGAATGAAAGGTAAACAGAATGGTCGTCAGCAGGCATCCGCCACAAGGCGTGAGGATAAAGCCAGCGTAGCCATCGTGCAGGTTGTTCTATAATCATAATTGAAAAAGCCTCTCCACCCATCCCTCTCCATTGAGAAGAGGAATGGCAAGCGGAGAGGTTGATGAATGATTATTGCGTTTGCGTAAATTCAATTAGCTGCTGAAGTTGCCACCGCGTGCTGCGAAAGTGCGTACAAGACTGTTGAGTTGCTTCTCACGACTGCTTGCCCATGAGCGGTCGAACTTCTCTGCATCCTGCAAAATGCCCACCATATACTGAATATACATTCTGCACGTAGACATTTGCATATCGAAGAACCGTCCGTCGAGGCTTAGATAGTAGCCTACATACTGTGAGGTTGTCTTCCAAAGTGCGTCGTAGATGATTTTTGCCTGTGCTTTCTTTCCGAGAAGGGTGTATGCTCGTGCCATTTCAACAGAACCTCCTTGTATGCTGATAGGCACGTTGTAGGTAGGAATCTCCTTGTCGGCCTTTTGTAACACCTTCAGAGCCTTTGCATTTTCGCCCTTGTTGAGCAGTTCGAGAGCCAAGTGTGCCATCTCACGACGGTGGGTATAGCACATACGCATGGTTGTTTCGTCGATATACAAGCCCCGGTGAGTGAGATTCCCCCACTTGAATCGGTTCATCATCACGTCGTATGACTTGTCGGCATCGTAGTTGTTGCCCTTCGTTGTAGTGAACGGCGTGATGCGATTGGCAAGTCCTTCCTGTATAAAATTGTCGCCAAGGTTCATGAAGTTCTCTCCCCCGACGGTGATTGCTACGTAGAGCGGGCGCGTCCAGTTGCAGTTGGCAATCATTTCGAGCATCATCAGGTCGCCCTTATAGAGTGCCTGCTTGCCCTGAAGTGAGATGATCATACGGTCGGGAATGGAGTCTCCCGGCATCATCATGCCACTGCGACGTACAGCCTCCTTATCGATCGTCATATAAATGGTATCTGTCGGGATGACATGCGTGTCGGGATTCTTCGAGCGTACCCAGTATCTGAGGATGTTCTTCAGCTCAAACGGCTTATCACCGAACTGTGCCTTAGCTTGTTCCGGATTCTGTTTGTAGAAGTCGAGTACTTCCTGCTTTGCCGAAGGGTCAACGGGTACATACTCATTCGTACCGCTGACATAGTCGAGACGTGGCCATGAGATGGGCACACTTGGCGAATTGTAGGCCGGGCGACGCATTTGATCGATATACCAATCGGTTTGTAAGTAAGAAAGATTGCAGACACGGGAGTCAGTACGCACACCTTCTACCTCCTGATTGTACCAAAGTGGGAAGGTATCGTTGTCGCCGTTCGTGAAGATAATCGGGTTGCCTTTCTGTTGAAGTGAGTTCAAATAGTTCTGCCCGAAGTCTCGACAGGTATAGCGATGGGAACGATCATGGTCGTCCCAAGTCTGCGATGCCATCTGAATCGGTACGAGCAGGCAAGCCAGGGAGACGACACTGGCAGAGAGAACCGGCGAAACTCTCAACTTGCGAACCCAGTCGTAGAGAGCAGCAACGCCCAGTCCGCACCAGATAGCGTAGGCATAGAATGAGCCGGCATAGGCATAGTCGCGCTCACGAGGCTGTCCGGGAGTCTGGTTGAGGTAGATGACAATAGCAAGACCCGTCATAAAGAAGAGGAAGAAGACTATCCAAAACTGCTGAATGCCTCGTTTGCCTCGCCAAGCCTGCCAGAACAGACCGAGAAGACCCAGCAACAGCGGCAGGCAATAGAATACGTTGTGTCCCTTATTCTCCTTTAATTCATCGGGCATCTTGCTCTGATCGCCGTAAAGGGCGTTGTCGATGAACGGAATACCTGTTATCCAGTTGCCGTGTTCCGGTTCTCCGTTGCCCTGAATGTCGTTCTGCCGTCCGGCGAAGTTCCACATAAAGTATCGCCAGTACATGAAGTTGCATTGGTAAGAGAAAAAGAAACGCAGATTTTCGAGCTGTGTCGGCATCTTCACGCCGTCCACATCATGTCCTGTAATTCCTCCCATCCACTGTTCGTACTGGGCTGCATGAGCATCATCGTACATGCGGGGGAAGAACATATTCTGCTCGAACACCTGCTTAGACTTATGGCGCACGATGAAGTAGGAGTCTTTTTCGTCTTTCGATGCTTTCTCTTTGCGCTCGTAGATGGGTGCACCCTCGTTGAACTTGTAGTGCATACCGTCTTCGGCTACTGCGGGCTGACTGGTGTAAGCCTGCCCGTAGAGCAACGGACTGTCGCCGTATTGGTCGCGCGAGAGATAAGATCCGAGCGTGAAGATGTCCTCGGGCGAATTCTGGTCCATCGGGGGGTTGGCCGTAGAACGGATGACAATGACTGCATACGACGAGTAGCCGATCATCAGCATCAGCATACACAGCAGTGCTGTATTCTTGACGCGTGAGCTGATAAGGGCTGTCTGCCCTTTCTTCATACGAAGAACGAAGAAGACAATGGCCAGTACGACGAGGCCCGTAATGAATGCGCTCCATCCATAACCGACAAACGGGATGCCGATGAGACCGAGTGCAACAATAAAGGCTATGTTCTCGCGCTTCTGATTGTTGTCGTGGTAGGTCTCATAGATAGCCCATACGAAAGAAGCAACGAGTAATACGATGTAGATAATGGTACCGGTATTGAACGGCATGCCCAGTGTGTTCGTGAAGAACAGCTCAAACCATCCTCCGACAGTGATGATTCCCGGTACGACACCGTACAGAACGGCTGCTACAAGTACGATTGAGACGACGAGTGCAAGGAGGGAGCCTTTCAGATTGGCATCGGGCACGCGCTTATAGTAGTATACCAGCACGATGGCAGGAATGCAAAGCAGATTGAGCAAGTGGACACCGATAGACAGTCCCGTCATGTAAGTAATGAGAACGAGCCATCGGTCGGCGTGCGGCTTGTCGGCATTGTCTTCCCATTTCAATATCAGCCAAAATACAACTGCCGTGAATGCGGAAGAATAGGCATACACTTCGCCCTCGACGGCAGAGAACCAAAACGTGTCGCTGAACGTATAGATGAGCGCGCCGACGAGTCCCGATCCTTCAATGGCGATGGTCTTGGCAAGCGACGGAACTTCGCCGTCGCGCACGATAAGCCTCCGCGTAAGATGAGTGATGGTCCAAAAGAGGAACATAATGCACGTTGCTGAGAGCAGCGCGCTCATAGTGTTTACCATCCGGGCCACTTCGGCGGCATTACCGGCAAAGTGTGAGAAGAGATTGGCGGTCAGCATGAAGAAAGGCGCGCCGGGTGGGTGTCCAATTTCAAGCTTATAACCTGTTGTAATGAATTCGGGACAGTCCCAAAAGCTGGCTGTCGGTTCGATCGTGGAGCAATAAACGAAAGCGGCAATGAGGAAAGCCAGCCATCCGACAATATTGTCCACCAGTCTAAACTTTTTCATTTATAAGATTGAATTATAACTGCGTGTATCCTGACACGCAGGGTTGTTGTTTCGGAAGAAGTGGTGCAAAGATAGCAATATTTCTTATAAAGCAGTAAGGGACAGGTCGAAAATATACGGACACCTCTCTTCCCGTTATCCTTCTGAAAAGGGCTGTACAGGGATGAGTTCGGGAATGAGGACAGAGAGTTCCTTTACGATCTCGTCGTGCGTGCTTGTTTCTTTTGTGGCGATAAAGATGGTATCGTCGCCGGCAATAGTTCCCAACACGCAGGGAAGGTCGGTGTTGTCAATATCGTATGCCAACGCACTGGCATATCCCGGCCGTGTCTTCAGCACGACCAGCTGTCCGGAGAAATGTATAGAGAGATAGCCCGACCGCCGCAGCATGTCTTGTGCGCGTCGTGGGGTTGTGATACGCTTATACAGGGTTTCGTTGGGCAGCACGTACACGTATTTCCCGTTCACAGAGACCGCTTTTGCTGCTTTGAGTCGTTTGAGGTCGCGGCTCAACGTGGCTTGTGTGGGGGTGAACCCTTCTTTTTTCAACGCTTTGAGTATTTCCTCCTGTGAGCCGAACTCAAGGCTTGAGAGGAGTATTTTCAGTGTTTCGAGTCTGTTGGTCTTTGTCTTCATTGCTTGAATCTTTATTCGCCGTGAGCCACAAATGTATGCAAACTTTCGGTGATAATCCATGTTTATATTATAAAAATGTCATGTGGCTCGTGTTTTCATGCTTTCTGTCATTTTGGGGGATGAAGGAGCGGGCTCTGGAGATTTCCGTCAGGGACGCATGGCGATGTGCATCTGATGCTGACTGGGAAGACTTATCATGCCTCTCTCCCCGGAGGCTCATCTACATGATACCGGATTATCGTCCGCATGATAATGGATTATCATCCACATGATAATGGATTATCATCCGCATGATAATGGATTATCACCCGCATGATAATGGATTATCATCAGGATGATAATGGAGTATCGTCAGCATGATACTGAAGTATCGTCCAAATGATACCGGAGGCTTACCCCCGATGGGGGACTGACGGAATCGGATATTATTCGTATCTTTGCAGCTGTTACGAAACACTAAAAGAAAGGACAAAGTAAAATGGTAAAGAGTACATTTGCCGTCAGCGGCATGAAATGCGTACATTGCAAGGAGAATGTAGAGAAAGCGTTGTGCGCCGTCGACGGCGTTCGGTCGGCCGAAGCAAGCGTGGGCGAGGCTCACGTGGCAGTGGAGTATGACGAGACAAAGGTCAGTACGACGCAGCTGAAAGAAGCTGTCAGCAACTGCGGCCGGTACGAACTGACGGTTTAGACGGGGAGGGCAGACACGATGAAACAAACAATACCCATCGTGGGCATGGCCTGTACGGCGTGTTCGGCCAACGTGGAGCGCAAGCTGCAATCGCTGCCGGGCGTGAAGAGTGTCTCGGTATCACTGCCGGGTCGGTCGGCACTCATCGACTACGACCCGCGGCTGATTACGCCTGCGGCCATGAAGAAAGCGATAAACGACATCGGCTATGACCTTATCATCGAGCACGGCCGTTCGGCAGAGGTCATCGAAAGGCAGGCATACCGTCGGCTACGACAGAAGGCTGTGCTTTCCTGGTGCTTCACCCTGGCGGTGATGGCCGTCTCTATGGATTGGATTCCGCTGGGCGAGGCTACTGTAACGAATCAAGTGGCTCTGCTGCTTGCCCTGGCGAATGCCCTCTGTTGCGGACAGCGGTTCTACACCGCAGCCTGGCGGCAGCTCAGAAATGGTATGGCCGGCATGGACACACTCGTAGCTCTGTCTACTGCCATCGTGTTTTTCTTCAGTGTCTTCAACACTTTCCTTGGGGCAGAAGTATGGGGCAGTCGCGGTATCGAGTGGCATACTTACTTTGATGCTTCGGTAATGATCATCACCTTCGTTCTCACCGGTCGGTTGCTGGAGGAGAAAGCGAAAGATGGCACTGCTTCCTCCATACGCAGTCTGATGGGAATGGCTCCGAAGACGGCTCATCTTGTTGATGGAGAGAGAGTGGTAGAAGTACCTGTAGCCACCATCGAGCGGGGCGACGTGCTCGAGGTGCGTCCCGGAGAGAAGATTCCCGTCGATGGTAACGTTATCTGGGCGGAGAGCTTCATGGATGCCGATGCCGCTTATGTCGACGAGAGCATGATCACGGGCGAGCCGACCCCGGCAGAGAAACGCAAAGGGGCGCAGGTTCTGGCAGGCACCATCCCCAGCCAGGGCAGGCTGCGGATGCGGGCAGAGAAGATTGGCAGCGAAACGGCGTTGGCAAATATCGTCCGAATGGTTCAGGAGGCACAAGGGAGTAAGGCTCCCGTGCAGCGTATTGTCGACAAGGCTGCCGCAATCTTCGTGCCCGTGGTGGCAGGTATCGCCCTCGTTACCTTTTTGGTGTGGTGGGCCGTCGGAGGCAGCGCAATGCTTCCGCAGGCGATTCTCTCTGCGGTGTCGGTGCTGGTCATCGCCTGTCCTTGTGCCATGGGACTTGCCACGCCGACCGCTCTCATGGTGGGCATCGGCAAGGCTGCCCGACGTCAGATTCTCATCAAGGATGCGACTGCCTTGGAACGGATGCGGCAGGTAGACGCGCTCGTAACCGACAAGACGGGAACGCTGACCCTCCCCGAACAAGGTATCGACTTCACCAAGGCCGACGGACTGCCACCGGAAGCACGTGAACAGCTGAAGCCGCATGCCCGTGAAGCCATGGAGAGTTTACGGCAGTTGGGCATTGAAATCTACATGGTCAGTGGCGACAAAGCCGAAGCTGTACGTTACTGGGCAGAGCGGGCAGGCATCCGTCATTACCAAGGCGGGGCTGTTCCACAGGACAAAGAGCAGCTTGTCGGGCAGTTGCAGCGTCAAGGGCGGACGGTGGCCATGATGGGCGACGGCATCAACGATACCCAGGCTTTGGCCTTGGCCGATGTCAGTATAGCCATCGGACGGGGCACAGATGTCGCCATGGACGTAGCGCAGGTAACGCTGATGGGCGATGATCTCATGGCACTTCCCGAAGCTGTAAGGCTCAGTCGGAAGACAGTGCGGATGATCGGTGAGAACCTCTTTTGGGCGTTCGTTTATAATATCGTGTGCATTCCGTTGGCTGCCGGCGTGCTCCGCATCATAGGAATCGACTGGCAGATAACACCGTCATGGGCGAGTGCGTTAATGGCATTCTCGAGCGTCAGTGTCATCCTGAACAGTCTGCGGTTGAGATGGACGAAGTAGAGCAAGGTTTTGAGAGAAAGAGATGGTAGATAAAAGCAGAAAGCCTCCGCCGACGACGGAGGCTTTCTCTACCTTTATATATATACATGCTGTTAGCTGAGAAAGACGCACTACATTACGCCATCCTCGCGGAGCTTCTGCTGCCATTTCCACGCACTGGCAAGAACTTCGGGAAGCGGCGTGGCGGCCTTCCAGCCCAAAACGGTGTTGGCACGGGTGCAGTCGCCCCATATCTTTTCAATGTCGCCCTCGCGGCGCGGGCCGTACTTCCAGTTGACCTTAACCCCCGTTGCCTGCTCGAAAGTCGTAACGATCTCGAGGGTCGAATTGCCGCTGCCCGTACCGATGTTGAAGTATTCTATCGGCTCGATGTCCTCATCAAGCACGCGCGCCATGGCTGCCACATGTGCCTTGGCAAGGTCGACGATGTAGATATAGTCGCGGATGCAGGTACCGTCGGGCGTATCGTAGTCGTTCCCGAAGATGGTCAGCTGCTTGCGGATGCCCATTGCGGTCTGCGTAACATACGGAATCAGATTGTTGGGCACACCGTTGGGCAGCTCGCCGATGAGTGCCGACGGATGCGCACCGATAGGGTTGAAGTAGCGCAGCACGATACTCTTGACTTCCGCACCGCTATGGATGAAGTCGCTGATGATCTGCTCGTTGATTTCCTTCGTGTTGCCGTAGGGCGACGTGGCTTTCTGATGGGGCGCATCCTCAGTTACGGGAAGATCTTCTGGCTTCGGCTGACCGTAGACAGTGCACGAGCTGGAGAAGATAATGCCTTTGACGCCGTACCGGGGCATCAGTTCGAGGAGATTGACCAGTGAGATGACATTGTTGCGGTAGTACATCAGCGGTTTCTGAACACTCTCGCCGACAGCCTTGGAAGCTGCGAAGTGGATAATTCCCTTGATGGATGGATACTTCCTGAATACGTTTTCGGTAGCTTCGCGGTCGCTTAAGTCGACCTTTTCGAATGCCGGACGGACACCCGTAATCTTTTCGATGCCGTCGACGACCTCTGCCTTCGAGTTCGAAAGATTGTCGACAATGACGACGTTATAGCCTGCCTCAATCAGTTCAACGGTTGTGTGCGAACCGATGAAGCCGGTTCCGCCCGTTACCAAGATAGTCTGTTTCATATCAATTTGAGTTTTTTTTGAGTGCTGCAAAGGTAGGGAATAAATCAGAGTCCGGCAATAAAATACGCGGAAAAGGTGGAACGTATGACCAAAAGATTACGTATCTTTGCGGGCACTGAATCATTTATCCGTTATGAACCCGACAGAACAAACACAACAGCAGATTGAACGCTTCCTGAAGAAGGTTGCACAGAAGTTCCCACCCAGCGACGAGACGGGACTGATGACCGACATCCACGTCAGGGCATCGCAGGACAGTGGCGACCTCATGGCGTTCGACGACGACGACAACGAAATCACCCGGTGCGTCATCGACCAATGGATCGACAATAAGGACGACAAGTTTTACCACGACATCACCAACCTGCTGCGCCTCCAGCTGTTGCGGGTGAAAGAGCTTGTCGACAACTTCGGAATCATCAAGCCCTACAGCTTCGTCCTGGAGAACGACGAGAAAGAGAACATCGCAGAACTGTATGTCGCCGACGACGACACGGTCATCATCGGAGGCGACCTGATGCAGGGACTTGACGAGGAACTCAACAACTTTATGAAAGACCTTCTCGGAGACGGGATATAAACACATCGATACGATGAAAGGCCGACTGCTGATACTCTCCGCACTCCTGACAGCCGGAACGGCAAGGGCGCAACGCCACGAGATATTCTCGCCCGGCGTACGCTCGCTTCAGGTCGTTGCCAACGGCGACTGGCAGTCGCTACCCATTGCCGAACTGGGCAACGGAAGTATCAGCATCGACTTCGACGACACCACACACGAATACCACCGCTATACCTACAGAATAGAACACTGCGAAGCCGACTGGACACCCTCGGCAGGACTCTTCGACAGCGACATCGTCAGCGGATTCATCAGCGACAACACCATCGACGACTGCCGCCAGTCGCTCCTCACCAACACGCTCTACACGCATTACCACATCCGGCTGCCCAACGACAACTGCCGTCCGCGCCTATCGGGAAACTACCGACTGACCGTCGTCGACCCTGACGGCCGACCCGTGCTGACGGCCTGCTTCATGCTGACCGAGCCGCAACCCATGGGCGTGAGCCTCAACGTAACGACACAGACCGACGCCACCATCAACACTGCCCACCAGCAGATAGGAATGGAAATCAGCTACGGCAGCTACCGCGTTACCGACCCCGGCAGGCAGATAAAGACCGTCGTGATGCAGAACCGCCGGTGGGACGACGCGCGATGGAACTCCAAGCCCCAGTACATCATGGCCGACGGACTGCGCTGGAGCCACAACCGCGACTACATCTTCCCGGCCGGAAACGAATACCGCAAGTTTGAAATCCTCTCCACCGACCATGCCACGATGGGCATCGAACGCATCGGATGGGACGGCACCGACTTCCAGGCCTACCCTTTCACGGCCACGCCCCGCCTCAACTACCTGTACGACGAAGATGCCGACGGAGCTTTCGTCATCCGCAACGCCGACAATGTGGAAGCCGACACGCAGAGCGACTACATGACCGTCTGCTTCCGATACGCCTGCCCCCGCACTGCCGCAGGCGAAGTCTATCTGAACGGCGACTGGACCTACGACCGCTTCGACCCGCAGTACCGCATGCAGTACAACGACAGTACACAGGCCTACGAGGCAGCCCTCCCGCTGAAGCTCGGCTACTACAACTATCAGCTCCTCGTCGTCAATGCCGGCGGCAAGGCGACTTTCCTGCCCGCCGAGGGAAACTTCTACCAGACGGAAAACTCATACCAGGCACTGATCTACTACCGTGAAACGGGCGGACGCACCGACCGGCTCGTCGGCTACCAAAACATCAGAAGCCGGCAGCCGAACAAGTAGCACGCTGCACGCTTTCAACCCCAGCACATTCTCCGGCGCAACGCAAAGGCGCATCAAGCATCCCATCCATCGGGACGGCTGCCCCGTCCCGGCTGTATACGGCTCCCGTCCCGAGCGGGCAGCCGTCCGTCCCACTGTCCGGCAGCCCGGATAGCCCGTTTTCTTTCAGCTTACTCTACGACAATCGGCGAAAAGGAGGAAAGACTAAAACGTTTTACCCACATCGCGACATGCGTTTCCCCGGGGTTCGCACCCGTCTTTCCTATAGGTTGACAATTGTCCCAGTGCACTGGGACAATTGCTAACCGCCCATCTCGACGATAGCAGAAGCACCACCAGGACACATATCATCTAAAGGGAACGACCGGTGTCTCCCAGTATAGAAAGGAATCCTCTTATAAGGGGAACACAACACATGCGTGCACCGCAGGCAGCAGAGCTTACCGAGGGGCGTATCAGACCGGACACAAAGCAGTGCACAGGCCGGGATGCAGCAGGAGAGAGAATGCCCGACGGTAACAAATTCTGCGGAGAAGCTGCGGCCTTTCTCACAGAATAATCGTAACTTTGCGGGCGATGCTTCGGTAACCATCGGCTTCGGCCGCGCGGCATCACAGTCAATCTATAACAAACATCTAAACCCAAAAGAAACGTATGGAAATAGCAGAGAGATTCATTAACTACACCCGCTTCGACACACAGTCGGCAGAAGATTCGGAGACCGTACCCAGCACCCCGCGACAACTCATCTTCGCCAAGTATCTGGTAGAAGAACTCGAACGCGAAGGACTCAAAGACGTCGAGATGGACTCCATGGGATACATCTACGCCACACTGCCCGCCAACACGCGGAAGAAGATACCGACCATCGGCTTCATCTCCCACTATGACACGGCACTCGACGCAAGCGGTGCCAACATTCAGGCACGTATCGTCAGAAACTACGACGGAGGCGACATCCGGCTCAATCCCACAATGGTATCGTCGCCGGCGATGTTCCCCGAACTGCTTGAACACAAAGGCGAAGATCTCATCGTAACCGACGGTACGACACTGCTGGGTGCCGACGACAAAGCAGGCATCGCCGAAATCGTACAGGCCATGTGCTATCTGCGCGACCATCCCGAGATAGAGCACGGCAAGATACGCATCGGTTTCAATCCCGACGAGGAAATCGGCAAAGGAGCACACCACTTCGACGTAGAAAAGTTCGGCTGCGAATGGGGCTACACCATTGACGGCGGCGACCTCGGCGAACTGGAGTACGAAAACTTCAATGCCGCCGGAGCAAAGGTGCTCATCCACGGCGTCAGCGTCCATACAGGCTACGCAAAAGGCAAGATGATCAACGCGGGACGGCTGGCATGCGAGTTCAATGCCATGATTCCCGAAACCGAGATTCCCGAGACAACCGAGGGCTATCAGGGCTTCTACCATCTGACAGGCATCGACGGCCGATGCGAAGAGGCGAAACTGAGCTATATCATCCGCGACCACGACCGCGAACGGTTCGAAGACCGCAAACGGTTCATGCAGAACTGCGTGAAGCGGATGAACGAGAAGTACGGCGAGGGCACCGTAGAGCTGCAGATGAACGACCAGTACTATAACATGAAAGAGAAAATCGACCCGAACATGCACGTCGTCGAACTCGTACTGAAGGCCATGCAACAGTGTGCCATTGCTCCGAAAGTACAGCCCATCCGCGGCGGCACGGACGGCGCACAGCTGTCGTTCAAGGGACTGCCCTGTCCGAACATCTTCGCCGGTGGGGTCAACTTCCACGGTCCGTATGAGTTCGTGTCCATCCAAGTGATGGAGAAAGCCATGCAGGTCATCATCAACATCTGCCGACTGACAGCAGAGTTCAACGACTGATAACCCGTCTCAAGACGAAAAGACACCGTTTCAAGACGAAAAGGCGGAGGAATGCCAAGGGCGCATACGCGCTTCCGGTTGCATTCTCTCCGCCTTTTCTGTGCGGGAAGCCAATCAGCTCTGTCTCTGCTTATGCCATGGCAACAACGCTACTGGTTTACAATCGTCAGCTGCTGGCGCACACTCTCTTCGTGGATGAGCTCAAACACATGAGCGGCAAACTCAGGACTCATCCCGCACATGCCGGCTTGCACGCCCCGCTTCTCCAGTATCTCATTATAGCGCACGGGCTGCAACACGGTGAGGTTGTGCCCCCTCTTCAGTCTGCCGATCTCACGACAGACGCCGAACCGCTTGGCAAGCAACTCCATCAGGCTGTTGTCCAGTTCGTCAATCTGCGCCCGGAGCCGATGCAGCTCTTCGGTCGTCGTATGCTCGTCGCGGACAACCAGGAGCGACAGCAGATAGTCGAGCGTATCGGGGGTGATCTGCTGTTTGGCATCACTCCAGGCCTCGTTCGGAGTGCAGTGGCTCTCGACGATAAGTCCGTCAAAGCCCAAGTCCATGGCCTGCTGGCAGAGCGGAGCAATCAGGTCGCGCCGTCCGCCGATATGGCTCGGATCGCAAATCATGGGCAGCTCGGGTATGCGACGATGCAGCTCGATGGGTATCTGCCACATGGGCGGATTGCGGTACAGCTTCTTCTCATAACTTGAGAAACCTCGGTGGATGACCCCAAGGCGCGTCAGTCCCGCCTGATTCAAGCGTTGCAGCGCACCGATCCACAGCTCCAAGTCGGGGTTGACGGGATTCTTCACCAATATGGGAATATCCACTCCTTTGAGCGAGTCGGCAAGAGCCTGTACGGCAAACGGGTTGGCAGTAGTGCGGGCACCCACCCACAGCATGTCCATGCCGTACCTAAGAGCCTGCTCCACATGCTCGGGTGTGGCCACCTCGGTAGAGATGAGCATGCCGGTCTCGGCTTTCACACGTGCCATCCAAGGCAATGCCTTCTCGCCGTTGCCTTCGAATCCACCGGGCTTTGTGCGAGGTTTCCACACTCCCGCACGGAAAATGTGGCAGCCATTGCCGGCCAACGCGCGTGCCGTCGTCATCACCTGCTCCTCTGTTTCTGCAGAGCAGGGACCGGCAATGACCATGGGTCGCCGGCTGTCACAAGGGAGTGCGAGCGGTTTTAATACTACTTCCATAGCTTGATTCCTTCTTGTAGGTTCGTGTATCTTGTCATTCATACCAGACCTGCTGGGTAGTTGCAAATTTACACAAAAGATACGAGTTACCGCCCATTTGCTCCCATAACAAGTCTGGGGGTAGGCAATAATGCGCCGGGGCAGGCGTTGTCTATAAGGATAGCCGGCGGAAGCGACAGCAACGGACAGCGGCGACCGACGGTAGACCCAAACAGAAAACACTCACATAGAAAGACGATGAGATATATCAATGAGACTGTACGGCGACAGGATCGCCTGATGGACAAGGAACGGGCATTGCAGCTGCTCGCCACAAGCGAATATGGAATACTGAGTATGGTATCGGACGGCGGCGGGTATGGCATCCCGATCAACTTCGTCTGGGACGGGAAAGAGAGCATCTACATCCACTGTGCGCCCGAGGGCAGGAAGCTGCACGCACTGGAGCAGAACCCGAACGTTTCTCTCTGCGTCGTAGGATGGGTACATCTGCTTCCCCGCAACTTTACAACAGAATACGAGAGTGCCATCTTCTTCGGAAAGGCTCATCTGCACCTCGACGAGGAAGAGCGCATGCAGGCTCTCCATCTGCTGATCCATAAGCTGTCGGCAGACTTCAGCAACATCGGCGACAAATATGCACGAGCCAGCTTCCACCGCACGGAAGTGATACGGGTGGACATCACTGACTTCAGCGGCAAGCAGAAACACGTGCATAACCCCGACTGACCGGAGACGACAGTGGAGCGACTCTACAACCCTACCCTACTCCTACCGCAAGTAACAATAAAGTCTAATTAGTATTAACAGGCTTGCCATTTGGCAAGGGAACCTTTAACTTTGCACGACATGAGGAGTATTATTTTATCAACAGTCATTGCAGCCCTGTCGCTCTCGACACACGCACAGAGCAACAGCGGACACCAGCAGGCAGACACCATCCGTGTCCGTCCTCTCGAACCGACATATATGCGGGGGGCGAAAGAAGCCTCAGCTGCAGAAAAAGCCTACGCCCGACAGCTGGCCGAAGAACGGGAGCACCAAGAACAGATCGACAACACCCTGCCGCCTGTCGACACGAATGCGCAGCCACTGACCGCTGCCGGCTACGGATGTCTCTTTCCCTACTACGGATTGGGATGGAATGTTTGGCGACTGCACGAGGGACTGAACGTCAACGTATCGGCATCGGTCTCCGCCCACTTTGGGGACGGATGGGGACATGGAGCCGGATTCGGCCAAGACCTATCGTTGATGTACGTCAGTCCGCTCTCCAAGCAGGCGACGCTGGCCATAGGTGGTTACCTCGACAACCTGACGTACAGTGGCGACAATTATACGGCGGCAGGTGTGAACGTGCTCTTCGGTTACCGATTCAACGACCATTGGACAGCCTACGCTTTCGCTCAGAAGGCTTTCGTTTCCGACAACTACAGCACCCTCTACAGCTATTATACGCCATGGGGCTACGGCTACTATCCGTCGGGAATTGCCGAATGGAGCTGTCCCTGGTCGTTCGGGGGAGCGAATCCCAGCCGTTATATGGATCGCATCGGGGGTGGCGTTACCTACCATTGGGGGCGAAATCTGCAGAACACGCTCAACATTCAGGTAGAGTTCGACCACGTACCCAGCCCGTCCGGCACACCCTACAACCACCGCCGATACGACTATCCCGTCCGGTAACCACCATAGCCTCCCCACTACAAGAGAGAACCCGAGATCCTTGTGAAGACCTGCACTAAGCAGGTACATCCAACAGTCGTCTCAGGTTCTCTCTCTATCTTCCTCATCATTATTTGCGGGATTTGTGCCGATTTATGGGATCTACTTGCCTGTCGGCTCATCAACACGTCTTGTCCGCAGGACATTCCTTTTTCCAGTCGTTTGTTGGGACGCTTGCCGATCCTCGGCAGTTAATACAACTTTTGTTTTAGCGTTTGCCGAACTTCGGCAGTTAACATAACTTTTGTTTTAATGCTTGCCGAACTTCGGCAGTTAACATAACTTTTGCTTTGAGGCTTGCCCAAGTTGGGCAAGCCTCCCGTCGTTTGCCGGGACGTTTTCCCATGCGGAAAATAATCCGTCAGCCGTAAAATAAACGGTTTCCCGATGCGTTTTCTTTACGTATGAAAGCAGCAAGGCGTACAGATAGTTATTCACACATCCTCAAGTATACTGGTTTGTTTGGCGGTGTGCAGGGGATTGGTATTCTTGTGGGAATCGTGCGCAACAAGCTGGTTGCCGTTATACTCGGTCCTCATGGTATGGGACTGGTATCGTTGTTCAATGCCACCATCAAGTTTGTTTCCGACTCTACCAACTTCGGTATCTCGATGAGCGGTGTGAAGAACATTTCTGAGGCTTTTGCGCAGAACGATACAGCGGGTATCGAACGCTCGGTTGCGCTTATCCGCTACTGGAGTCTGCTGGCTGCGGTAGTAGGAAGTTTGCTTTGCTCAGCTCTGAGTCCGCTGTTCAATTATTATACTTTTGCTTGGTCGGGACACCTGCTCCACTTCGTTCTTCTCTCGCCCATCGTCGGAATGATGGCGATAACGGCAGGCGAACTGGCTATACTGAAAGGTGCGCGCCGGTTGCGACAGCTCGCCACGGTAACGGTATACAATCTGTTGTCGGCTCTTGTCATCTCGGTTGTCATCTATTATTTCTTCGGAGAAGCCGGCATCGTTCCTTCTCTCTTTCTGATGGCATTGGCGCAGATGATTCTTGTCGTTGTCTGCTCTTGCAGAATCTTCCCCTTTTCGCTGAAAGCACACAAGGCCTTGTTCCATGAAGGACTGGGAATGATACGTTTGGGAATGGCATTTGTTCTGGCAGGAATGCTGGGTTCAGGTGCCGATTTCATCATACGGAGCTTTCTGAACAATCTTTCCGGCACCGAGATGGTGGGACTTTACAATGCCGGCTTTATGATGACAATGACCTACGTAGGCATGGTTTTCTCGGCAATGGAGACCGATTACTTTCCCCGTCTGTCGGGCGTGGCACAGCTGGGAACGACGTTTAACACGATGGTCAACCGTCAGACGGAGGTTATGATACTCTTGGTCTCGCCGCTGCTTGTGGCGTTTATGGTGACCTTGCCGATACTTCTGCCGTTGCTCTACAGCGGAAAGTTTTCCCCGGCATTGGGGATGATGCGGTTGGTCATCCTCGTTATGTATTTCCGCGCACTGAAACTGCCCGTCGAATACATTCCCTTGGCACGTGGCGACTCTAAGTCTTACCTGCTGATGGAGGGTGTTTACGACGTCCTTCTCGTCGTGGCAGTAGTGCTGTGCTACGAACGATTCGGACTGGACGGTACGGGAATGGGAATCCTTGCAGCCGGAATCATCAGCTGGATGGTCAATTATGCGTATACAGCGTGGCAGTACGGTTATCACCATTCACGCTCGGTAGCATTCTATACAATGCTGCAAATCAGTATCGGAGTGGCTGCCTACCTGTGTACGGGGGGCAGTCTGACGGTATTGTATTGGTGTTTGGGAGGTCTTTGCTTCCTTTTGAGCCTTTTGTTTTCGGTGTGGGTGCTGCGCTATAAGACGGACATGGGCGAGACGATACGAACGAAACTTATGGGAATGTTGGGAGGAAACAAATGCAAGTAACGATTCTTGTCGCCGTCTATAATGCTTCGGCGACGCTGCCCCGCTGCCTGGACAGTCTTCTGCGGCAGATCCATCGTGACTTGCAGATTATCTGTATCGACGATTGCAGTAGCGATAATTCCTTGGAAATACTGCGCCGTTATGAGCGGAAAGATGCCCGTATAGAAGTTATTTCCCTATTCGAGAACGTCGGTCCGGGGCGTGCCCGCAACGAAGGGCTGAGGTTGGCAACAGGCGAGGTGGTGGCTTTCGTCGACAGCGACGACTGGCTGGCAGACGATGCCATAGAACGGATGGCGGAAGTGTTTGATGCTGATACCGCGACCGACTGTGTTTTGTTTCATGTCGTAGAGGTCGAAAACGACCGGGAAC
>CAUVFB010000011.1:0-17375 GCA_963551095.1 uncultured Prevotella sp.
GGTCTTATGGGTATCAAAGAGTTTGCCCTTGCGGTCGCCGATAATCTTCTTCTCAATCAGTTTACCCATGGCCTTGGCAATCTCACCAGTACTCATAGTACTGCCAAGTCCGAACTCATCGGCTCTGTATTGCCCTCCGGCCTTGCCATCGCCGATCATCATGTCCTTGTTCTTGGCAAAGTAGCCATTCGCTGCTACTTTGTAAGTCTTTCCATCCGTTGGGTTTTTCAGTTTCAACTCCCCTGATAAAAGGAAAGGTTTCTCAATGTTGGTCGTGTAGGCTTCATTGCCACGGGTGGCGGTACGGTCGGCTTCGTCTTTGAACTTTCGCAGGAAGATGACATCGGTAACGACAGACGTGCCTGCACCCTTGAATGTATTGTCAGGCAAGCGCACAGCACCCAATACCTCTGCCTGGGATGCGAGGTGTTCTCTGATGATCTGATTGCTCTTGGTGTCAAGAATGGCGTTGCTGGTCATGATGACACACAGACCGCCTGGGCGGGTGTTGTCAAGCATCTTCACGGCAAAGTAATTGTGGATGCGGTTCTGCGCAGCCTTGCGTACAGGACTGCTGTCATGCTTCCATGTCTTGTCTGTAACGCTAAGGTCTCCAAATGGGATATTGCTCATTACGACATCCTAGGCATTGTCTGCCGTGCCTGCCTGTTCATAGCCGGTTACAAGTACATTTGCATCGGGATAGAGGTTTCGTGCAATCTGTCCTGTCAGCCAGTCGAGTTCAATGCCGTGTATCATCGTGTTCTGCTGCACAGCCTTTGACATCGTACCCTCGAAGATACCGCTGCCCATAGACGGGTCAAGCATACTGCCACCCTTGAAACCAGCTTGCTCCACAAAACCGTTCATGACTCTTGCCACAGCTGTCGGGGTATAATAGGAGGTAAGGGCTGCACGGTTAATGGCAGACAGAACGCCACGCTTTCCGTTGGGGTCGAGTTCATCAATAATATCAGCAAGACGTGAAAGCAGTTTGTCGTTTTCTGTCTTCGTCCCCCATCTGCCATTAGAACTTCCACGCATCATGTCCGTGGAGTAGGCTCTGCCTAAATCCACGCCGCCCCAGCCGCGGTAACGGCCGAGTATCGCACGTTCATCTGCTGTAGCTTCACGCCCCTCTTTCATCAAAGTGCGCACGACCTCCAAAGCCTCAACATTCGACCGCAGTCGCTGTTGAGGTGTCATGTTGTCTATCTCCGATGAATTTTCGGGATATAGGTAGTTACGCTTGAATTTGGATTCTAACTTTCTTCTTCCTCTTCCCTGAACTTCTCGTCTATTGCCAGCAGTTTCTGAAGAAGATGGTCTTTCGGCAGCCGGTGTATATAGTCTGTCTCCTCCTGGGTCAGAGGACGATCGTCCATCAGCTTGCATTCCATGACGTACTCCCTCGCCTCCACTTCCTGTCTTTTCCTGAACTCCCGCAGACGCTGCGGCAGATCCTCTATGTCCATTCCGTCCAGTCGCCGGCGCTCCATTTCCGACGCCTCGTCCTCCGTCAGACAGCCGTCCCGTGATTTCACCATCTCCGTGATTTCCTCCCGGAGTACTTCCGCCGCTCCGCTGTCCGGGTACTTTCTTTCGTTCTCCATCAGCCACTCTGCCTGCCGTGTCTGGAACGCCTGCAGTTCCTCCTCCGTCAGTTCCTCCAGCGCTTCGGGGGTCCAGTACTCCGTCTCGCTCAGCAGATATTCTGCCCACCGTCCCATCTTCTCGGCTGCTTCCTTCAGCCTGTCGAGTTCTTGCTGTGTCATTGTCTTTGCTGTCTAAATCATTGTTACCGAACAAGTCGCCGAACAAATCACCCACTGTCGGCTCTCGCTTCAAAGATACAGATTTCTTCTTTGAGTTGTTCTTTTTTATTGGCTTTTCTTTCTCTGTGCTTGTTTTTTCCGTTGCAGGAGTTGTGTCTGTCGTGCTTGATACAGGCGTAAGTTTATCCCAATCAGTAACCTCATACATGACAGGAGCGAGCCCAGCATCAAGTACAGGTCTTCCATTATCCGTATCGTAAAGAGTTGCCTCCTTACCCTTATACATTACCTTATCGCCAATGTTGAAACCATGTAAGTCTGGAGTTGCAGGTTTCTCTTTTACTTCTTCTGCAATAGCTGCCGTATTTGCTTCTGTCTGCTTCTCATCATCTTTCCTTTTTTCGTTACGCTCTGATTTTACTTCTCGTTCTGTCTGTTTGGAAATCTTTGCCGCTTTCTGTTCGGCGACAACCATTTCCGCCTGTTTCAGTATGTCCGGCGATGGCTTATCGAAGTTCTGTACAACCTCATCACTTGGCGTGAAGTCTACACTCTCATAGCCGGGCTCCCAGCGAAAACCTTCATAGAAGGATTTCAGCCATGGGCGGATTTTATCTCCGATGAGACTGATCATTTTATCTGCATAGTCAGAGAACTTAACCACTCCGTTATCGACAAGTACCTGCGTTACGCTAAGGCCGGCGGCTTTAATCTTCTTACGCTGCTCCTTGGTAAGTTCATCATCATTACGGAAGAGAATACCCACATCCCCCTCATCGTCTGACACACCCAGCAGGCTGCGTAAGTCTTTAAGTGCGTCGTTGAAATCCTCCTTGCTGATATCTCCGTTAAAATCAAGCCCACTGTCTTTATGTTCCGGGCTATGTACCTTAGCTTCTGCATCTTGGATGACAGTATCTTCTGCGGAAACCGTGTCAGAGGGTTTCTTCTCCTGTTCTTTGTGAACAGCCGGCGCTGCTGCATTGCGGTAATCCTGCACTGTGAGCGGCTGTTCGTCAGCTACGGCAACCTCGTCAGCCATCATGTCGCCCAACTGTTTTGCAGCTTCCTTGCTACGCACCATATATCCTTCTTGCACGCGGGTATACCAACCTTTAGTGGTGCGTCTTCCCTCCGCCAATGGCGCGTTAACAAAAGCCTTTGCAGCGGCTTTCTCTTCCTTGCTCAGTTCACGATTGAACTTGACGAGGTACATGTCGCTCGTCTTGCCCTTCTTATTGGTGTATTGGGTAGGAGTAATCGTGTAGCTTTCCGAACTGTCAGCAGGCTTCACATCAGCATCACGCATAAATTCTTCTGAATTATGCGCATAATTTCCACCTGGCTGTGCGTGTTCGCTGTCAAGTGGCTTAACGCTCTTATACTCCGCAAAAGGCTTCGTCTTGCGGGTGGAACTCTCCACCCACTTCTTGAACTCCTCACGGCTCACCTCGGTAACTGTACCGACTTTCCAGCCATCTTCGTACTGGTCACGGTATGCCTGTACGGCCTCTTCCATTGAGCCAAAGCCGTACATTACCTTGTGTTCGTCAAATTCACCTGTCTGTTGATTGACTTGGTCTACAACATACACGTTACCTGCCGTTGGATGGTCTGACAGATACACATCGATATGGTCGCCGTCAGTACCTTTCGTACCACGGATATAACCGTATGTGCTGTGCATCTCGCTTTCCCACTCCTTGCCATTCGCATCCTTGCCACGGCGGATGCTGCCCTTGGGCTGTTCGATGGTAATGTCAAGGCCGTCTACCCTGATGTGTCCTTTCTTGTAGTTGCCTGACGCTTTCTGCGCTTCGGTCGGATGGGTATCGACCTTTGCCTCCTCGGCTTTGCGCACCTTGTGTGCGTGGTGTTCTTCCGCCACTCTCGCTGCATAATCAAGAATGTTCTCACCCGTTCTCTTCGCAGATGGGACAAATTTCTCCGGTTTCTCTTGCTTTATATCGGATTCTTTGATATCTTTGCCGAAAGAAGTATTGGGTACATTACCGTTAGGGGGCGTAGGACTGTCGGATTTTTCCTCTTCCCGCAAAGTACTGTCAGCAGCCGACTGCTCATTCTGCACTTCGGAAGCAGACCATACTTCTTTTTTATTCTTACCATAACCATTTCTGAATACACCATCACTGTTTACACCCCAATAGGTATTATCTGTCGATAATTCTATATAAAGAGTGTTGTTGTGGTCATCTTCAATCTGTATAAGATAAGTCCCGTTAGCCTCTCCCAAACTGTTTTCACCTTGCCTGATTTGTTTATAGTTCTTACATACGAACTCAACAAAATCTTTCACAGAAGCGAATCCTGCATTTCTTATTTGTTCTCCATGCCGTCTCTCAATGTGAATGAGCCCATACTTACTATTACCAAGGCTTAACTTTATAGGAGCAGGAGCAAGTCCGCTTTCTTCCTTGATTTCTCCAAACGTAGTTGAACCTAAAGACGATTCAACAAACGGAGAACCATCTTCGTCTACCTCCTTAGAGAGTTTTACTCCACTGATATCCCCTGCTCCTCCACCTCCTTTATCGCCTCGGCCAGAAGGCTCATCTTGCAGAACGCTCTCTTTTCGCCGTTCTGCTGCCTCTTTGACTGCCTGCTGCTGTTCTTCTTCCGTTCCATAATCAATCAACTGTTTTACTTCGTTCCATATTTCCTCCTTCGTCTTCACGCCGCCGCTGAACATATCCGTCTGTCCGGCTGCGCTGTCGGCCGCCTTCTGATTGTACACGGCTAATATCTTCTTTAACTGCGTACTGCGATTATCATTCAGCACGTCGGCAAGCATGAGCATCGTCGCATTGTTGTAGTCTGCAACAGTATCGCCCTCGTCAAAGCTGAACAGATTCTGCTGGCGGGCAAAGCTGCTGACCCTGTCCCCAGCCTTATGATTTGCTTTGCGTGCCTTATATACAAGATCTACGGCTTGCGCAAGCTCATATTCAAGACTGTAGTCAGCACCCAACGACTTGTTGTTGACGATCTCTGCAAGTGCGGTGATAACCGACTGCCTTACGCTCTTGAACGCCGTAATCTCGCGGATGGCATCGGGATTGCTTTCAAAAGCCTTCCCGATAAGCATGTTCTCGAGCACTTCTTTGCCTTGCGCTGATAGCCCTTCACCATCAGACATCTCTGCCATCTGTGCATGAGTAAGTACACCTGCGGCCTGCAACTCCCTGACAGCTGCATGGGCGGCTTTACTGTCAGCATAGAACTCGCCCAAGGTGTCATAACCATTGATAGCACGTGTAATGTGTGCAAAGGTAGTATCATCTACCACCTTACCAAGCTTTACAGCCTGCTCCGTCTTGCTCTGTCCCTTCATCTCCTGCTGATTGAACTTCGCAAAGGTCTCGGCACTGTATGGCATATCCGCATTCGGTACGAAGACGACACGCGGATGCTGCATACCCTGCACCTGCTCCGGTGTAAAACCGTATTGTTGTGGATACTTCTGTAAGTGCTCAACGTATGCAGCATCTGTGTTGTCAGCCGCTGCAAGTTCACCAGCCATAGTACGTCCATTACCCGACAACACCACACCGTCCCTGCTGACGACAACAGGAGACTGCAGGGCGCGGCTGTCATAGTTCCGCGCGATGCTGCGGGTGATCGCCTGTGCGTCTCTGTCACGCTCATAGTCTCTATCGTTCACGCTCTGTCCGTTTCCGTCTACGGGGAAGCCCTCGGTCTTGGCGAACTCGGCAGTAGCGTTGTGTGAAGGACTTGCAGCGCCACTCTCTGTCAGCACGTAATGGCCGCTGACACGCTCGCCGTCGGGAAGTACGATTTCGTTCGGCGCACCGTCAATCTTGGGTGCTGTGTTCCATTTCTCACGAATAACAGATGCAACATTATTTGCACCACGTTCGCTTTGTTCAGCTCGTTTCTGTAACTCTTCCTGCCGGCGTCGTTCTTCAGCTTTTACTGCCTGCTGATGTATTTCCGTCTCTCGTGCTGCACGTTTCTCTTGTTCTGCTGTTTGAGCTGCATACCTACGTTTCCTGTCTACATCTGCAATCTGTTTCCATAATTCCAAACGTGCCTCCGCTGCCGCCTGCGTCTGTCGTGCCGCAGCCTTGTCCGCCTTGAACTGCGCCATGCTGTCGGCAGGCTTTATCCTGCCGACCGCCTTTGCGGCTGCTTCCGCCTCTTTGGAAAGTCTCGCAACCATACTGCCGACATACTCCTTGGCATCGTCGGCATCCTCCATGTACTCCACAACGCCGTCCCATGCCGTTTCAGGGTCGGTCTGTTCAAGCAGAGGCTGTCCATTCCCGTCTTTCGGAATGCGCTCCAGGGCCGTCCCCTCCGCCTGCCCCTCTCCTGCGGCAGTTCCTTGCTGTACAGGCCGTGGGCGTTCATCCTCGGACTGTCCGGGCGTTTCTTCTGATTCAGATACTTCTGTTTCAGCCTCATTGCCCAGGATAGCCTGTCGCTCTGCATGGATAGCTCCATCTACGGCTTTCAACTCCATACCTGGGTCCACAGGTTCATCTACCTTGCAGATTTGCTCCGGAGAAATGAATTTCAACTCTCCTGTTTCCGCATCGCATACGACAACACTCTCCGATGAATGAGGTACATCCACCGCTGACCCATCGGGGAACATAGTTATATTTCCACTGACAATATAAACCTGCCTGTCATCGGCTTTCAATGTGGCAGGGTGTATCATACCGCTCTGCCTGTTGGTACGCTGCTCTATCTGCCGTGTGGCTTCATCACGTTTGTTGTCGCCTTTTTCATCAACGGCATCATTCAGTCCATCCATCGCAGCCTTGGAATTGACGAAGTATGCTACGGCATCCTGTTGCTCCGGCGTGAGCGACTGGTCGTCCATCACCTCCCAAGGATCATCTTCAAGCCGGGCAAGGCGCATTTCTGCATCATCACCGAATACCCGTTCGATTTCACCGTAGGCTTCACGGAGGTGCAGCACGATTGCATCCGCATCAGAACGGTCGCCATCTGTGTCTGCCATATCAGCAGCCTCACGCCCCGTCTCGTATGCCTGCTGGCGGTCTTCGTCCTGCTGTCTGTCTTCCGCCTGTAGGCCGCTTGCTGCTTCTTCGGCGTTGTTCACCTGCGCTATATTGAAACCACGGAACTTGGTAAGGTTGCGCACATAGTCCATGGCGGCTTCTTTCTCCTGCGAATCTAGGTTTTTATTGTCCAGTATGTTGTCAACTACAAGCCCGGACATGTTTCCGTTGTCGGTCTGGTCTATCTGTTCTTTCAGCGGCTGCCATTTTTCGGGAGTAAGGCGAAAATCAGCCGTCCTGTCCGCCCTGTCCATGCCGTGCTTGTATCTGTAGTAGCCCTGAATGTGCAGCCCCATAGGTACAGCTCCCATGAGCGCACCCATAGTGGCACACCCTAACCATATATCTACCTGTTGTTTCGGGTCTGTGAAATCCTGCACCGCTTCATCAGCGTGTCCCGTAATCGCATCAAAGAACATACCCTCATATTCTTCTAAAGCCTCACCCGGTATGCCGTTATATCCTCCCTTGCTAAGTAGATCAGTATAGTTTTTATACCATGCCTTGTTACCGATACGGGTCAGCATGTCTGATATTCTTCCAAGCCCTATCTTGCTCAATGCTTTCTTGGCAACACCACTGAGCGCCTTTCCTCCCGGTATGAACTCACCGAACATTTCAGAGCCGTTTTCTCGTGCCTGCTCACGCTCCGCTTCCGCAAAAGCACGCATCAGGTCTTTCTGGTTCTCCATTTTGTAGTTGCCGTTCTTATCCATGCCGACATTACCGGTACCCAACTGCCCCATCTTGGCAGCAGTGCGCCCTATACCTGTCGTATTGCTGATTACAGCACCGGCAGCGTGCGCACCTGCCACAACACCTGTCGCTTTAAGAGTGGCTCGTGCAATGGCCTTTGCCGCTGCTTTGACAGCGGTTTCACCTGCTTTCTTGGCAAGATACTTTCCGCCAACTCCGGCCACCTTACCTGCAACACCTTTTGCTATGCTACCGGCGCCAGGCAACAGCAAGAAGTCTTTCATGAAGTCAATGCTCTGCGCCATTCCACTGCCGGCACGTCCCCACGCCCCGTATTCGCTGCCATACGTCCCCTGTACAGCATTATCGGTCAGTGTATTACGCAATACGGCTTCCGCTGCTTCCTCCTCCTTGGTGAGAGCCTGTCCCGTCTTCCGCTTGCGGTTGATGCTGTCAATGTGTTTCTGTGCGTTGAGCATCGCGGTGGCATCTCTCATTTCCGGCAGTCCGTCTGCAAAAGTATATCCGTTAGTGAGCGCAGTGCCCAACGAGTGCCAGAAACTATTCATCCTGCCGTTCTTCTTATCCTCCAGCGTCTGAATGGTCTGGTGGTTCTTACGAATAGCCGACATCAGTTGCATATACTGCTCATCTTGCTCAAAGCCCATGTGTTCCGAGTCGGTGGCAGTGGCGGCCGGGTCCATGTCAGAGTGCGCTGCCTTGCCCATCTCAGTGAGCATGCGCTGATACCAAGGTCTGCT
This sequence comes from uncultured Prevotella sp., assembly GCA_963551095.1. GTDB lineage: Bacteria > Bacteroidota > Bacteroidia > Bacteroidales > Bacteroidaceae > Prevotella. Next base: position 8,305 of record CAUVFB010000011.1, read on the forward strand.
GTTGTACTCGTCTTCCAGTTCTTTACGGCGTTTTCTTATCGCCTCTTCCAGTCGGTCTCGCTCACCGTATGCATCCTCCAACTGCGATTGAACAGGGTCTAACTCACGTCGCTTCTGCTCATCGATAGCCGCCTGCTCCATGTCGGCCTGCGCTTTGTCATCATATTCGTTCCCTGCCTCTGTCAAGTAGTGCGGCTGCATCTTGCCTGTTTTCGGATCATACTGCCTGGCAGTCTCCACCACATTGGATTTCTGTCCAAGTTTTACAGGCTCAACATGCAACCCTGCTTTGCTCTTGGCATAAGTCATCATGTTTTGCGTGCGTCGCAACCCAGCCTGCGTGCCGCGGACAATGCCTCTAACATTGCTTATCACCCTTGCTTTCTCGGCAGCCGTCATAGGCTTACCCTTGGAGCGCTGTGGCTGCTGAGGCCTTGTACGCCGGGGAGGTACAGGTCTTGCAGCCTGTACGGTACGCTGTGGAGGGGCGGGCTTTGTCTGTGTCGGATGGGGGCTGACTGCATGCAATCCCAACCATCCTGCGAACTCCTCGTAAGACTTACCTGCATCCGCACCGCCTTCCTTGAGCGTGTTGAAAACTTCCTTGCGATTATTGTAACCATCCTTGCCTTTGGCAAAAAAGTAGTCGTTGAATTCTTTCTCTGACCCTACATCTGCACCACCCTCCTTAAGAGTGTCGTATATCTGCTTTACTTTTGGATTTATAGGCATGGTTTAATGATTTACTTGTGAATAGAAAAGGATGAGAACTTCTTCTTTGGATTCTGCGGATAGCCGCCACCACTTGAAACCTTTGTGGATGTCTTTCTTATATTACCACTTTTATCTTTTCCTGTGGTCGTTGTCCTTTCGGTCTTGTTTTCCTGCCTGAAAGTGCCTTGCCGCTTGGCATAAGCATCTGCGGCATCTTTCGTCCGGAACTTATGCTCTCTTCCTTTTGAATCGTAGGCAGAGAACTCGCTGACATTACTGCGGTCGCTTGCTCTTGCAGCCGCATAATGGGCCACTGCGCCTGCACGCTGATTGGCAGCCTTTGCACCGCTTTCTACAACTTGTGCCCCTCTCAATTTAGCAGTGGCATTGTTGACATTCTGCTTTGTCTGCTCTGTTCTTCCACGCTGCTGCTCTGTATTGAGCTTTGCTTTTTGTATCGCTTCTGCATTATCAGCCTCAGCCTTTTTCGATTTAGCGACACTGTCTGCCGCATCAGCCTTGGCAGTCTGCTCACGCTTTTTGTCTGTTTGCAAGTCTGCAAGCCATTCGTGCTGCTCTTTCTCTCTATCAGCTCTCTCTCGTGCGAGCCTGAGTCTTTCAGCCTGCGCCTCCATTTCCCTGACAGTCTTGGCACGGTCGTTCTGAAGGTCGCCAATCCTCATGGAATATTGCAGATACTTATCCCTGTTCGCCTCTCGCTCGGCTTTCAGTCTCTCCTGCCGTGCATCTGTCTTTGCCAGCTGGCTGTCATCAGGATTGTACATGTTAGGGGCATACTGCGAGGTAAAGTAGAGATTAGACAACGCTCTGATGCCGTCGCCGACAGCGGCTATGACACGCTTCGACTTCTCTCTCTTCTCCCTCTTCTTGCGCTGCTCCTCGGTTTCGTTGGCACTGGCATAGTCTGCCTGTGCTTTCTTCAGAATGTCAATTTGATTGTCGTAACCGATGAAGTCTGCCTTGTGATCATCAGGAGTAGTCGGTGATACAGTTGGGGTTGGGGTCGGTGTAGATGCAGTATTATCCTGCACATTGGCAGGGGCTTCTGTTTCTTGCTTGACCGTAGCTTGCTCGGCCGGCTGACTGCCGGAAGCCCCTTGCAATGAACTGTCAATTGCAGGAGGAAGATGACCCTGTGGAGTACCGGCAGGTTTTACTTGGTCATATCCTATCTTCGTCATAGCTTTTCGTATATCTTACAGTGAACTTCCCATAGATGCAACACCCTGTGCAGCCGCACTGATGGCAGCAGCCTTCTTCTGCTGGAGGTTGTTCAGCTGCCCCTGAATATTCCTGTCGTTTTGCTGATACGTCTGCTCAATATCGTCCTTACGTGCCTCTCCATCGGCGGCAATCTGACTCGCAGCATCTGCCAGGGCCTGTGAGGTCGCTGCTTTCGTCGCAGCCACGCTTTCCTCCGTACCACCCATCACGGCAGCCGTTCCTTGAGCAGCTCTGTTGCGGTTACGGAATGCTTCCTCCGTCTTGGTAAGGATACGCTGTGCATCTGCACGCTGTGTCGCATCCTCATTGTATCGCTGGTCGTACCAGTCTTGATTCTTCTTTCTCTGCGCCTCAAGATTGGCTTTCATCTTCCTGATGGCTTTCGAAGCCTTGATGCCTCCGAAGATAGAGGCGGCAGCCCCGGCACCTGCTCCGATAATACTTCCTAACATAGTCTGAAAAGTTGATGTTACAATACTTATAAATTGTGCGCTAAGGTATCATGCTATCTTTGTACCCGTATTTTAAGTATTGTCTCACATGACAAATAATAACAGTATTTACATCTTAAGTATTGTCGTGCAGAGCAGAAGGCAACAGTACTCATAGTTTAAGTATCAACACACACATGGCTAAAGGAAAGAAAACAGGCGGGCGTGTGAAAGGCACGCCAAACAAGGACAACCCGCTCAAAGGGTACATAAGGGCGCACTCCGTGAAGTATTTCACCGAGCCTGTGGAAGATGGACTGACACAGTTCGAGATTGACCAGATGAGTTTGGCTGCCGATGACCGTGTGAATGCAGAGCTCAGGCTGCTCGAGTTCCATCAGGCGAAACTCAAAGCCGTCGATGCAAACATCAACACCCACAATGTATCGCTCACCATTGAGGACAAACTGCGTGAACTCTGCGAGGAGGAAGAAGGTGAATAACGTCTACTTCCTCTACTTGTAGAAGTACCGTAATTCTATTTTTTGCTCATAGTTATTTAAGGTTAGAAGATTGTTTGGGGCGTTCTGTACGTGAGTATGGAACGCTTTTTTATGTACCAAAGTTCAACCAAACGCCAACCAAAAGAGTAGCACGCGCCAAGCAAACGTGAACCAAACGTGAACCAAACGCCAACCAAACGTGAACCAAACGCCAACCAAACGCGAACCAAACGCCAACCAAAAGGCAACCAAAAGGGTAGCAAAATCTTCCATTTTCCGCTCTCTATATGTTAAATTCATTAACGTTTAACCAAACGTGAACCAAAAGGCAACCAAACGCCAACCAAAAGGCAACCAAACGTGAACCAAAAGGCAACCAAACGTGAACCAAACGCCAACCAAACGTGTACCAAACGCCAACCAAACGCCAACCAAACGTGAACCAAACGTGAACCAAACGTGAACCAAGGTGTGTTTTTCGGGGAAGCAAAAGTCAAGCTCGCGCGCGCGCGTAATGGAATAAGGAATATTATATTATTTATTCGTTACACTCATAAATAACATAATAATGGAATATTCGTCGACGAAGCGCGCGTACACGTGCGTGAGAGATTTTTTTCATTTTTTCGTTTCTTAACATTTAGAGAGCTGCGAATTTTTCTGCCGCTTCGCAAAAGATAAAACCGCCCCTTGCTTCTGATTTGCTACATTCGCACTGAAATTTCAAAAACAAAGTTCATGAACAGAAATCTACAATCAATCCTCAATCTGCTTGCACAGACCAAGCGGCAGATTGAAGTCCATTCGATGGATTTGTCTTATGATGCCCTATGGAGCATCGCAAGAGAACTCAAACGAAAGGACAGAACCATGACGCTTGTCGTGGGGGACAATCTCAGCAACCTACAAGTTGAACAACTCATTGATGCAAGCGGCGACCACTTCGACATCAAGTTTACACCTACCGTTCCAAACTATCCAAACAATACCAATCATGAAGAAGTCTGAAATAATTTCACTGACAGGATACGGATGCGGCTTAGCCATTGACGCGGGCAAGTTCACTTATGCAGAAATCCGTCAAATGGCACGTTCCACAAGAAAGTCGAGTGGCATGCTCGTCATACACCATGCTGATGAGTTCTTTTCTGCTGAAGAAATGCTTGTCATTGCCCAAGAGGGTGGAAAGTGTCTCACTTTCGATTTTAGAAAAACCTAAAAGCCTTTCCCCTTTGTCCGCTCATACACCGCCTCACGGTCGGTGTCCACGTTCTTGATGCGGAACTGCACCGCGCAACGCAAAGGAATGGTATCGGGCAGCTGATGTGCAAGACGAGATATAACCTCATCGATGTTCGAGAAGCCGACATCCGACACTTCGGCAAGTATCTGCCCTCTGAAGTATGCCCGTGCGTATATCATGTATTTGGGCGCAACCCTGAATGTATCCGTCTTGGGCTCATCCACACCGTGCGCACTTCCCTGCTTGCTTCTGGCCGTGGAGAAGAAAATAAAATCAATCACTTTTTTGTTGAGTTCCCAGGCGGGGGAGAAGTCCAGCTTGATATATCCCCTCGTTACGGCGTGGCCGTTGCTGTGGTTCATGGCAAACGCCACCTCGTCAATGGTCGCCCCGCAGTCGTTCTGCGCCACCGTGCCCCATGTATGGCGGAAAGTGTAGGCTGAAAACCACTCGTCTTTCGGCATGCCCATACTCTCGCACACTTTGCGAAGCCCTGTGTTGACATTCGCATTGAAACTGTCGCTTGAAGTCATGCGTGAATGGAAGCTGAACAGGTACGGGTCGTTTTTATCAGCCTTGTATTTCTCGAACAACGGCAGAAGAATAGGCTCAACACGCATTTCAATGTAAGCCTCATCACGTCTGACCCTGCGTGTCTTCGCCCTGCGGTAACAGATGCGTCCGTCCCGGCAGTCCTCTTTCCTCAACTCATAGAGGTCTACGGTGTTGATACCGGCAAGGCAAAGTATCATCTTCGCTACGTCACGCCCGAGTTCCGGTAAAGGGCTTTTCATCTTGCTTTCAGGAAGCGGTGCGGAGAAGAACTCACGGCACAATTCCGGGCTGACGGCAAGCTTCTCCGTCCTGTCTGACGAAGGAATCTTCACTTTCGTCCACGGATTGGCCTTGATGCGGATAAGCCCGTTGTCATAGTCGTTGTATTCCAAGACGGCAGCCTTGAACACCTGCCTCATGCACACCGGGTACATCTCCTTGGCCCGTTTCGTCTGTCCCAGCGCCTGTATCCATCTGTTCACGGCGGGAGAGGTCAGTTCGTCAAACATCACCTTTGTTGTCCCGCAGAAACGCTCCAGATGCTGGAGTGCCAGCCGGTAGTTGCGTGCATTGCGCACCTGCCCGCGGTCAATCATGCGGTCGATGTGCAGCCGTGCATATTCGCTGAAACATAAGTCCGTGCCGGCTGTGCGGAGATATTCCACCACTTGCCTGACAGTCCACCTCGACGTGTCCTTTCTGTTGAGTTTGTCGTTGTACTCGATGATGAGGCCGGAGCAGTATTGCAGGACGTAAGGATCTGTCAACTCGTTTCCCTTGCCCAGTCCTTTGCCCGTTACATACTTGTCGGTCGCGATATAACCCAACCGCCTGTCAACGCAGACACGGATATAAACCTGCCAGAAGCCGTCTTTTCTCGGTCTTCTGACCACTGCTTTGAATAGTGCCATAATATATTTTCAATTTCTGTTGGTAAACATCTGGTAAACACATCTGCTGTGAATGGTGAAAGAAATGGTAAACAAACCGCTTCAAAAGTACACGGAAAGTGTGTACAAATGCACATCCGTCCCTTTATGAAATTAGGCTGCAACCCCTGTTTTATCAAGGAATTGCAGCCTAACCGCCTGTATGTCAATCACTTGCGATTTACTCTTCGACACTTGCCTGCGCGGCTGCCAAACGTGCGATAGGTACACGGAAAGGAGAACAGCTGACATAGTTGAGGCCTACACGGTGGCAGAATTTAACCGAATTGGGTTCACCACCATGCTCGCCACAAATACCGCATTTCAGTCCTTTACGCGTTTGACGTCCCTTGTCTACAGCCATCTTGATGAGCTGACCTACGCCGTTTTGGTCAAGAACCTGGAACGGATCAACATCAAGAATCTTCTTTTCCAAGTAGCTAGGTAAGAAGCTGGCAATGTCATCGCGGCTATAACCGAATGTCATTTGGGTAAGGTCGTTCGTGCCGAAGCTGAAATACTCTGCCTTTTGGGCTATCATGTCGGCCGTCAGAGCCGCACGTGGAATCTCAATCATTGTCCCCACCTTGAACGGAACCTCCACTCTTTCTTTTTCGAAGAGTTTTTGGGCAGTTTTACGGATGATATGCTCCTGAATATCCAGCTCGTTTACGATCCCAACAAGAGGTACCATAATCTCAGGCATTGGATTGTAGCCTTCTTTCTTCAGCTGGACGGCAGCTCCGAGGATAGCTTTGGTCTGCATAGCGGTAATTTCGGGGAATGTATTTCCCAATCGACAACCACGAAGACCCAGCATTGGGTTGTGTTCTGAGAGGGAATTGACACGGTTCTGAATGAATTGCACGCTTACACCCATCTCTTCGGCCATAATTTCCTGTCCTTTTCTGTCGTGAGGAACGAACTCATGAAGTGGAGGGTCAAGCAGACGGATGTTAACAGGCATACCGTCCATGCACTTTAGGATACCATAAAAGTCCTGTTTCTGGTACGGAAGCAACTTTTCGAGGGCTTTCTCGCGCTCTTCCGTATTGTCGGCGAGAATCATTTCGCGCATCGCCTTGATCTTCTCATTTTCGAAGAACATGTGTTCAGTGCGGCACAGACCAATGCCTACTGCTCCAAAATTGCTGGCCACCGCTGCGTCGTGTGGTGTATCAGCATTGGTGCGTACAACGAGCTTCGTGTATTTTTTGCAAAGGTTCATTAGTTCGGCAAAATCGCCGGTAACTTCGGCCGGCTTTGTCTTCACTTCGCCGTAATAAACCTCGCCAGTTGTACCGTTCAGCGACAGATAATCGCCTTCGTGCAGTACTGTACCGTCTATATCAACCGTTCGGTTTTTGTAGTCGACATTGATGGCACCGGCACCGCTGACGCAGCATTTTCCCATACCTCGAGCCACAACGGCAGCGTGAGAGGTCATTCCTCCGCGCGCAGTCAGGATACCTTCGGCAGCCGACATACCGGCAAGATCTTCTGGCGAAGTCTCGATACGTACCATAATTACCTGATGTCCGTCCGCATGCCATTTGGTTGCATCGTCGGCGAAGAATACAATCTGACCGCAGGCAGCTCCTGGAGAAGCCGGAAGCCCACGTGTCAGCACTCGTGCCCGCGCCAATGCGTTCTTATCGAAGACTGGATGAAGCAGCTCATCAAGCTTATTCGGTTCACAGCGGAGGAGTGCCGTCTTCTCGTCAATTTCTCCTTCGTGTAGCAAATTCATGGCAATCTTCACCATAGCTGTACCCGTGCGCTTGCCATTACGGGTCTGAAGAAACCAAAGTTTGCCCTCCTGTACGGTGAATTCCATATCCTGCATATCGTGATAGTGCTTCTCCAATTTATCCTGAAGGGCGTTCAGCTGATTGAATATTTCCGGCATTGCCTCTTCCATGGAAGGATATTTCGTCTTGCGAACCTCTTCTTCGATGCCTTGTTGCTTTGCCCAACGCAGCGAACCTTCCTTAGTAATCTGCTGTGGGGTGCGGATACCGGCCACAACATCCTCACCCTGAGCATTGACAAGATACTCTCCGTTGAAGCGGTTCTCACCATTTCCGGCATCGCGGGAGAAACAAACACCTGTTGCCGATGTGTCGCCCATGTTTCCGAATACCATTGCCATGACAGAAACTGCCGTCCCCCATTCCTGTGGGATGCCTTCCATCTTGCGGTAGAGGATAGCACGCTCATTCATCCAAGACTCGAATACCGCACAGATAGCCCCCCACAGCTGTTCCATGGGGTCGTTAGGAAAGTCTTTTCCCGTCTGTTTCTTGATGGCAGACTTAAAGAGCGTAACAAGGCTCTTTAGTTCTTCGACTGTCATCTCGTTGTCGAGTTGGATTCCACGTTCGCTCTTTATCTTTTGAATGATGGCTTCAAATGGGTCAATGTCGTCTTTATTGACTGGTTTCATACCCAATACGACATCGCCATACATCTGTACGAAACGGCGATAGCTATCGTATGCAAAACGTTCATTATTTGTTTTCTTTGCCAAACCTTCGACAACAGTATCGTTCAGTCCCAAGTTCAGGATGGTATCCATCATTCCTGGCATGGAAGCACGTGCACCTGAGCGTACGCTGACCAATAGTGGGTTGGCAGGATCGCCGAACTTGGAGTTCATCAGACCCTCAATGTGCTGCACACTCTTTACTACATCATCCTTCAACAAGGCTACAACATCCTCTTTTCCTTTCTCGAAATACTCGTTACAAACATCAGTGGTAATCGTAAACCCCGGTGGTACTGGTACGCCTATGAGGTTCATCTCCGCAAGGTTCGCTCCCTTACCACCCAATAAGTTCCTCATGTCGGCCTTACCTTCGGCTTTTCCATTTCCGAAGGTATAAACTCTCTTTTCGTTCATTGCTTGTTATTATAGTTGTTCGTTATTAATACAATACTGCAAATATAATGATTAAATCAGACAGTGGCAAGTTTTTATATCGAAAAATGCAAACTCCACCTTACATTTTGGCTTTGTTTTCGGACACAGAAGTTTTAATGAATCTACGAAAAAGGCCAAATGATATATTTTTACTACTTTTGCTGCCGATTAAGAACAAGTTATGAGCAGAAAAAAAAAGCCGTTACCGATTTTGGAAAACGTAACGATAGAAGCTGTCGCAGCCGAAGGAAAATGTGTGGCTCACGTAAATGAGATGGTTGTTTTTGTACCTTTCGTAGTACCGGGCGACATTGTTGACCTACAGGTGCGTAAGAAGCGACATAGCTATTGTGAAGCAACCGTGGAACGATTCATCAGTTACAGTCCGATGCGTGTGGCTCCGAAATGTGAGCATTTCGGTATCTGCGGTGGTTGCAAGTGGCAGAATCTGTCCTACGAAGAGCAGTTGAAAGCAAAGCAACAACAGATTTTCGATCAGCTTACACGTATAGGTAAGGTGAAGCTACC
>CAUVFB010000012.1:0-16928 GCA_963551095.1 uncultured Prevotella sp.
AGATTATCTCAAGGCTGTAGATGCAACGGAAAATTACATGGCTTCCCGTTCGTATACCTTTAAGGGCGATGGGATCGATAAAGTTGTCAAGGTAGAACAGTCCTATCGTCGCTTGGTATTCTCTTATGAGGATAAAGGGGAATTGAAGCAGATAGTAGCACCTTATATCGTTACACCTGCCGGATATATCTTTTACGACAGTGTGAAAGTTGTAGGAGTGAAGTTTAATGCTATTGCAAGAGGGACTACTGATGGTCAGTTCTATGTTGTTGACAACAACAAGGTTTGGCTGGAGTCTGAGATTCCTCCATTGTGCGAGACACTCAGCGATGGTCAGTGGTTTGTTGCTTATTCCAAGTTGGGTGCTTATGCACAACCTAAGTGGGATATCTTCCATAATAAGTTGCTGACAGCCAGCAAGGATGGGAAAGAGGTAACTCTCTATTGGGCTATGCTGGGAACATTCCAAAAGCATGTCGCTTTCCATTTCCAGGCAGACGGAGACTATGGCTATATGGAAGTTGCTTTTGAACCGGCAAACAGTGATGGTACGATGGTTACGATGAAGTACAATTCGGCCAATGGAAACAAGAATGCCAAGACTTATTACAAGAAGTATGGTCTTAAGGAAGTGATGGAGCCATTTGGCGGAAAGCCTGGTGTCGGGCGCACATTCAAGATTGAGACCGACAATCCTCGTCGTCCTTCTTACTTGAAGCTTACCGATCAGAACGAACCGACCAACATCATTACGTTGTCGGCACGTGAGGTGGATCTTCCATTCAAGAATTAATCCGTTTAATCCATACATTCGGGAGATGCTTCTGATTTCCGGATATAAAGTCGGGGCATCTTCTGAATGTAGCAATATTTTAACAACTTAAATAATAAGAAAAAATGAAGAAGCTTTTACTTAGTGCAAGTGCATTCATCTTTGCACTTTCAGTTAGTGCTCAGGCTCTCGTTGGCGTACAGTCAATCAGTTCTGCAACAGATCCTGTGGCTATGCGAGTTAATGTTACCAAGCAGTCCTTGGAGAACGTGAAGGATTTCAGTTCTGTCATTGCGTCGACTGCAAAGGTTAAGGCTGCTCAGTCAGCCAAGGCTCAATCTATCTATACTGATATCATCAGCGACAATGATAATGGAAAGATCCACTCCGACTATTTGGATAATTTTGAGCAGATCAGCAAGGAGATTGATGGTGTAACCTACAATGTGCTGGTTACTCTCGGAGCATTGAGTGTTCCTGGCGAGAAGGCTCAGGTTTATGGTGTTTATGATGAAGACAACAAAACCCTGACTATCCCTGCACAGAAGTGCTACGAGCACTCCAAGTTCGGACGGTTCGACTATGTTGGTCTTAAGAAAGCTGAAGGCGACAAGCTTAACATTCTTGACAATGTAACTTACGAGTTGCAGGACGACGGCACATGGTCATGCCAGGCTGATGGCTGGTGCATGCTGATGGTCGACGATAAGGCCGGCGACTACAAGAACTCTCCATGGATATTGGGTCTTGAGACTGCACTCTATCCAGTCAACGCTGTTGTTACCGGTTCTAAGACCGGCAAGGAAGGCTGGGAACGCTTCGACTCCAAGGCATACGTAGACGACCAGACGAGTGTTATCAATGTTTATAACTTTGAAGGTGCGTTGGTCAACATCGATGTTCAGAGCGATGGCAAGACTGTTTCCATGGCTACAGGTCAGCACATTTCTCAGTTGCCACAGAAAGCTATTGACGACGGTTTCGGTGAATACATGAATATTGCTGGAGTGAAGAGGACCGGTGAAGACGGTATCGCTGTAGACGAAACTGTTACCAGCATTCCCGGAACTATGGATATGACCTCCATCAATTTCCCGGAGTACTTTGTTATTGTTTCTAAGATTAAGGATGAATCAGGCTGGCTTCGTGCTTGGTATCACGAGTATACCATTACGAGAACGACAGGAGCATTTGCAGCAGGCATCAAAGGTGTCAGCGAGAATGTAGCGAAGGCTAATGACAACCGTCTCTACAACCTTTCCGGCCAGCAGGTAGGCAAGGATTACAAGGGTATCGTTGTTAAGAATGGCAAGAAGTATCTCAACAAGTAATTCTCTTCCATTTTAATGGATGAATACAGTGTGAGGGTGTGCAGACAGGTACACCCTCTTTCTATGGCTCTCCTAAAGAGCGAGTTTTTTCCTCTAAGTTAAACGACGATCGTCCTCTAAGTTAAACGTCAATCGTCCTTTAAGTTAAACGTCAATCGTCTTCTAAGTTAAACGACGATCGTCTTCTAAGTTAAACGTCAATCGTCTTCTAAGTTAAACGACGACCGTCCTTTAAGTTAAACGACGATTGTCCTCTAAGTTAAACGTCAATCGTCGTCTAAGTTAAACGTCAATCGTCGTCTAAGTTAAACGTCAATCGTCCTCTAAGTTAAACGACGATCGTCTTCTAAGTTAAACGTCAATCGTCCTTTAAGTTAAACGACGATCGTCCTCTAAGTTAAACGTCAATCGTCCTTTAAGTTAAACGACGATTGTCGTCTAAGTTAAACGACAATTGCCCTCTAAATTAGATGGTTTTCGCCATTCCTAAGAGGAGGCATTCGTTGTTTCAAAGGAAAGATTTTTGTGCAGTTCTATTGTTATTCGATATGAAAGGCGTATCTTTGTGGTGGATTTCTAAATAATCAACCGTATGAGAAAACTTTTTACTTTGGTCTTGCTGCTATGTGCAGCCTTATCCACCTATGCCGTTCCGGCAAAGAGGGTGTGGCAAACTTACCGGCAGAGTGATGGCAGTCAGGTTCAGCTGATGTTGGTAGGCGACGAGCATCTTCACTATTATGTAACAACCGACGACAAGATCGTTGTGATGGAGAATAACCGCTTCGTGTACGCTGTTGCGTCTGAGGACGGATTGACCCCGACCGATGTTCTTGTTCATGAAGTTGAGCAGCGTACAGCTTCGGAAAAGAAGATGGTTGCCAACCTCGGCACGCAGACGAACAAGATTCGGTGTGCTTACGAGAAAGCCAAGGCGGCCATTCATCCCCGTTCGCGGATTGGTCATCCCACTCCGAATCTTTCCGGCGACAAGAAGGGCTTGGTGATTCTGATGTCTTTTGCCGACAACGATTTCACGCTCGAGAATCCCAAGCAGAAGTTCCTTGACATGTGCAACAATGTGGGCTACAACGAGAATGGAGCCGTAGGTTCTGTTCACGACTATTTCAGCGATTCCAGTAACGGTACGCTCAACCTCACATTCGACGTTGCCGGTCCTTATAAGGCTTCCTACAATCTGTCGTTTTACGGAAAGGATTATGGCGATTACAAGGATCGCAATGTCTATATGCTCATTCAGGAGGCTGTCAGGAAGGCTTATAAGGATGGGTATGACTTCTCGCCTTACGACTGGGATGACGACGGATATGTAGATCAGGTCTATGTCGTTTATGCCGGTTACGGTCAGGCGCAGGGTGCCGCGGCTGAGACTATCTGGCCTCACGAGAGTACGTTGAAGTACGAGAGTTACTATGACAACTCCGTCAAGGTGGGCGATAAGATTGTGAATACTTACGCCTGTGGCCCGGAATTGGCCGGCAACGGCAGCGACCCTGCTCATATCCGTATGGATGGACTGGGTACGCTTTGCCACGAATATTCTCATTGTTTGGGTCTTCCTGACTTTTATGACACTTCGGCCAACAGCGGAAACAAAAACGCCAATTACGGTATGTTCATCTGGGACATTATGGACCAGGGACCGTACAACGGCAACGGATTCGTTCCTCCCGCATATACCGGCTATGAGCGCAACTTCTGCGGATGGCTGGATTATCGCGAACTCGACCCCGCCAAGCCCTGTAAGGTAGAAAAGATGAAGTCTATTGCTGCCGGCGGAGAGGTGTATCAGATTAAGAATCCGCAGAACGACAACGAATACTTCTTGTTGGAAGTGCGTGAAGCCAGCACGAAATGGGACAAGGGGCTCAAGTCCTACCTCCAGTTCTCCACGGCCGGCGGTGTGCTGATTACCCATCTTACTTACGTTGAGAATCGTTTCGAGCAGAACAAGGTCAATACCGGTACGTCTTACCAGTGCTTTACACCGATTCTTGCCGACAATAATCCCAAGAACAGCTTCACGGCGGGTGGCTATCTGAATCCGGGTGGCATTCGTATGGATCTTTGGGGAACTGCCGGACATAAGGAACTGAGCACGACGACGACCCCAGCCTTTGCTTTCAACCTGAACGATTTGGGCGACTTCGACGGTCATCTCACCGATATAACTTTCAAGAACAAGCTGGGCAGCTTTGTTTGGATGGGGGGTACCAAGTCGTGGGAGGAAGTTAATCCCATGGGCATTAACGATATCGCCATCCCAAAAGCCCACAACGACAAGGTTTATAACCTCAACGGGCAGTACGTAGGCACTTCGCTCGAAGGCTTGCAGAAAGGAATCTATATTCAGAACGGCAGGAAAGTCGTCGTGAAATAGATTTCTGCCTATACCCGGATTTGCTATTTATATAGGATGTAGAGCGGCATCTTGACGAGGTCAAGGTGTCGCTTTGCTGTTATGTGGCCGTCCCGACGCACTTGGCTGTCCGGTCCTCCGATACCTGCCATTGTCCTTTTATACACGTTTCTATAGCCGTTTCTACGCTGTATATAAAATGGATTATAACAGTGTTTATAATGAATCATAACGTGCTTTATAATGAATTATAACGTGCTTTATAATGGATTGGACAGACGTGTCCAACTGATTGGATTAACGAATCTAACCAGTTGGACAAACGTGTACAGCATGATGGGGCTTATGGGAAAGGGTGATGACTTCCATTATTTCTATTAGGAACATCGGCGTGGAAGCCTTTCAGTACTTCCTCCTCTCCTTGAAGAATCGTTGCAGAAGTTTCCTGCATTCGGCTTCACAGACTCCGCCGACAATGCTCGAGCGGGGATGGAGGGCGCGTGGGGCGTATTCTGTGTAGCCACGCTTCTCGTCCCGGCAACCGTAGACGATGCGGCTGACCTGTGCCCACCCCAAGGCACCGGCACACATCGTGCACGGTTCTGCGGTAACGTAGAGCGTACAGCCGGCCAGATACTTTCCGCCCAGTTCGTTAGCTGCCATGGTTACGGCCTGCATTTCGGCATGTGCGGTAACGTCGTGCAGGGTTTCGGTGAGATTATGTGCCCGTGCAATGATTCGGCCGCGGCAGACAACGACCGCGCCGATGGGAACCTCGCCCTCCCGATAGGCAGCTTCGGCTTCGGCAAGCGCGCGCGCCATATAGTATTCGTCTTTCTTTATCTGTTCTTCCGTGCTCATATGATGGTGTCGTTTCAGGGATTCCATGTGGCAGAGCTGCCTCGTATGTCGTACAGCAGCCCTGCAAAAGTATATCTTTTATTTTGTATTCCCGGAAGATAGCCTTATCTTTGTCGATGCGGAACGGAATGCCCGGAGTAGGGCAGAGACCGGTTTCTCTCGCCGTTATCATCCGTTTCCATCAGCATCTGAACTATATGGCACAGCACAACGACTTAGGAAAATGGGGCGAAGACCTTGCCGAGAAGTATCTGCGTGAGGGTGGTTATCGCATCCTTGCGCGTGATTGGCGACGAGGGCATCGCGATCTCGACCTGGTTGCAATAGAGAATGACGTACTCGTCGTCGTGGAAGTGAAGACCCGAAGCAACGAGCGGCATGCCGATGCCGACACAGTGGTTACTCCGCAGAAGATCCGTTCGCTCTCCATGGCTGCCAACACGTATGTGAAAGAGCATTGCTTCGACGGCGACATACGCTTTGATATCATCACCATTGTGGGAACGCCGGAGTCGGGCAGCGAGTTGCGGCACGTCAAGGATGCGTTCCTGCCGTTTGTGTAGTGTGGATTTTCCCGTTCAATATTCCTCATTCCTCGTATGGGCTTGTACAAAACAGTAAAAAACATCTTCGGAAAGAAAGAAGAAGACGAATCGGTGAAGGTGATTCGGCTGGGCGAAACCGCAAGCACCAACGACTATCTGCGCGGCTATCAGCCCGGGGTGGGGGAGGAGATGACGGTCGTCGTGGCCGATTACCAGACTGATGGGCGCGGACAGGCAACGAATCATTGGGAGAGCGAAGCCGGAAAGAATCTGCTGTTCTCCGTTCTTCTCCACCCAGTCCATGTACCGGTAGTGCGCCGGTTCCTCTTGTCAGAGTTTGGCGCAGTAGTTCTGAAAGATGCGCTCGCCCACTATGTGCAGGAAGGCATTGCGCTGAAATGGCCCAACGACATTTATTGGAACGACCGGAAGTTGAGCGGTACGCTGATAGAAACGAAGCTGGCGGGAGGAAGAATCAAGGATTGCATCTTCGGAGTAGGGCTCAATGTGAACCAGACTGTGTTCCGCAGCGATGCGCCCAACCCCGTTTCGCTGTGTCAGATATTGGGTAGGGAGGTCGACCGCGATGAACTTTTGGGTCGTATCATCGCTTCTTTCCGACGGCTCTACCCACAGTTGTTGGGCAACGGCTACATCGACCTGCCTGCGCTCTACCACGATTCGCTCTATCGCAGGCATGGTTCCTACCCGTTTATCGATAGTGCGGGTCGCTTTGAAGGAACTATTGTCGAGGTAGAAGACGACGGACATCTCGTTTTGCGCGACCGTGAAGGCAGAATCAGAAGTTATTTGTTTAAGGAAGTAGAATATGGCAAGATTTAAGAGAATACTCCTCAAGCTCTCCGGCGAGAGTTTGATGGGCAATCAAGGCTACGGTATCGATGCAGAGCGGCTGAACGACTATGCGCGTCAGATAAAGGAAGTACACGAAATGGGCGTGCAGATAGGCATTGTCATCGGTGGTGGCAATATCTTCCGCGGACTTAGTGGCAGTCAAAAAGGCTTCGACCGCGTGAAAGGCGACCAAATGGGTATGTGTGCAACGGTCATCAACTCGCTTGCCTTGAGTTCCGCACTCGGTGCTGTAGGCGTAAAGTCGAAGGTACTGACCGCTATCCGTATGGAGCCTATCGGTGAATTCTACAGCAAATGGAAAGCTACCGAAGCCATGGAAGCGGGCAATGTCTGCATCTTCTCGGCTGGAACGGGAAACCCTTATTTCACTACCGACACCGGGGCGAGCCTCCGTGGCATTGAGATAGAGGCTGATGTGATGCTGAAGGGTACGCGTGTAGACGGTATTTACACTGCCGACCCGGAGAAGAACCCAGTGGCAACGAAGTTCACCGAGATTACCTACGATGAGATTTATACCCGCGGACTCAAGGTAATGGATCTCACGGCAACCACAATGTGCAAGGAAAACAACCTCCCCATCTATGTTTTCAATATGGATGTAGTGGGCAATCTGAAGCGAGTCATGGATGGTGAGGAGATAGGTACACTCGTTCACAACTGATAGAATGCCAGTCCCGTTTACGAAACAGATATTGTGGGAAGAATAAAAGAGGCTTCAACGCCGTTGTAAATGCTACGACAAACGACGGGAGGCTTGATGTCATTTCGAGACACGGTGCATTATTGATGGACAGATAACCGCCGTTTATCCCGCTCATTCAGGAGTTTGTATTGAGCATTTCGCATAGCCTTTCCATCCCTTTGCTGGCTCCCAGCTTGATGTGTGTAATGTTGCTGATTCCTCCCGACACAGTTTCGTCGGGGTCAATGAGATAGATGGGCGTACCGCGGCGGACGTATTGCACCAGTCCGGCGGCAGGATAGACATTCAGCGAAGTACCTATGATGACGAAGATGTCGGCTTTCTGAGCTTCGGCTATGGCCGGCTCCATCATCGGAACAGCCTCGCCGAAGAACACAATAAACGGGCGAAGCAGGCTTCCGTCGCCTGCACGGGTGCCGGGTGTTACTTCGCAATGGTCTGCCGGCAGCTCCCGGATATAACGACTGTCGTATGGCTCAATGCTCGAACATACTTTGGTGAGTTCTCCGTGCAGGTGGATGACATGCTGCGACCCCGCTTTCTCGTGCAGATTGTCTACGTTTTGCGTAATGACCGTAACGTCGTAGTGGTCTTCAAGCTGTTGGATAAGCCGATGCCCCCTGTTCGGCTCGGCTGCATAGAGCTTCTTCCGGAGCATATTATAGAAGTTGGTTACAAGCGTAGGATCAGTCTCCCACCCCTGATGAGATGCTACCTGCTCTACGGGGTAGTTCTCCCACAATCCATCGTTGCCCCGAAAGGTCTTGAATCCGCTCTCCACCGACATGCCGGCACCTGTCAGAAATACAATTTTCTTCATAGTCTTGCTGCTTTTTATGGGGAGTTGGCGTATCGGTTGACACTTATCTAACAGACGGTATCTGCTTGTTTGACAGATAAACCCGGCGGCTTCTCCCCGTGATTCTCCTTTGCAAATTTAGTTATTTTAATTAGATAATTTCTCTGCTATGTTGTAAAAACAGTATCTTTGCACGACTTTTATTACGCAGGAAAATATAGAAATGGACAAATTAAGCTATGCTTTGGGAATCGGTATCGGTACCCAGCTTTCCCAAATGGGCGCAGGCAAACTGAATATTGATGACTTCGCAGAGGCAGTCAAGGATGTTGTTGCCGGGAACAAGCTGAAAGTAGAACATCAAGAAGCACAGTCGCTGGTCAACAACTTCTTTGCCGAGCAAGAAGCGCGGCAGCATGCAGTTGCAGAAGAAGCGGGAAAGGCAGCCAAACAGGCGGGTGAGGAGTTCCTCGCGGCTAATTCGAAGAAAGAAGGTATTGTTACGCTACCGTCAGGGTTGCAGTATCAGGTTCTAAAGGAAGGTAACGGCAAACGGCCACAAGCTACTGATCAGGTGAAGTGTCACTACGAGGGTACGCTGATAGACGGTACGGTCTTCGACAGCTCTTATCAGCGCGGTCAGGCAGCCACATTTGGTCTCAATCAGGTAATTGCCGGTTGGACCGAAGGGGTTCAGTTGATGCAGGAAGGTGCGAAGTACCGCTTCTTTATCCCTTATAATTTGGCTTATGGCGAGCGGGGTGCGGGTGCTTCTATCCCTCCTTTCGCAGCTCTTGTGTTCGATGTTGAGTTGATAAAAGTAGTTTAATAAAAGAGTAACAATATAGAAAATGAAGAAAGTAACAATCTTGGCCGCAATGGCTATCGCCGCAGTTGGATTCACCTCATGCGGCAACTCTTCAGCTCCGAAAGAGGAACTGAAGTCTGATGTCGACTCACTGAGCTACGCTTTCGGCGTTGATCAGGGGCAGAACGTAAAGCAGTACCTACAGCAAATGAACATCGACACGACCTATATTGATGACTTTATCAAGGGTATGAACGATGGTGCGCAGAACGTAGACGACAAAAAGAAGGCAGCATACAATGCCGGTATCGGTGTAGGCATGCAGATGAACATGATCATCAAGACCCAGATCAACCGTCAAATCTTCGGTGAAGATTCTACAAAGACGATCTCCTTGAACAACTTCATCGCTGGTTTCGCTGCCAGTGCAAAGGGTAAGGGACAGAAGATTACTGTAGAACAGGCTCGCGAAATCGAGCAGAAGACTTCACAGGCTATTCAGGCTAAGGCTGCCGAGAAGACTTACGGAGCCAACAAAAAGAAGAGCGACGCGTTCATGGCAAGCAATGCCAAGAAAGCAAATGTTCAGAAACTCGGCAAGGGCGTACAGTATATGGAGATTAAAAAGGGTACGGGTGCTATCGCAAAATCTACTGATATGGTGAAAATCAACTACGAAGGCAAGACACTCGACGGAAAGACTTTCGACAAGCGCGACGGTGCAACGATGCCAGTAAGCGGAGTTATTCCCGGTTTCACAGAAGCTCTGACCCACATGCCCGTAGGTTCTAAGTGGGAAATCTACATTCCTTACAGTGCAGGTTACGGTGCTCAGCAGCCCAGTCCGGACATTAAGCCATTCTCAACCCTCATCTTCACGGTTGAAGTTCTTTCCATTGAGAAAACACCGCAGAATCAGTCAGCCACACCACAGACTCCAAAGGGTAAGAAGTAAAGAACGGTCAAGCCATCATCTAAGGTCGGATATTCGTGTCCGACCTTGATTATATACCTTTTATATATATAACAGGATGACGGAAATGTTGCCACGGTCATTTAACCGTACCTCCTTTCCGGCTCCCCGTTGTTTCTTATTAATAAAAGACAAATGAAGAAAACATTGATTTTAGCCTTTCTCGTCGTTGCAGGAAGTCTTTTCAGTACAGCAAACGCCCAAAACAGAAAGAAGGACAAGCAGAAAGAACAGCCAAAAGCAGCCATCAGCATCGCGCAAGTTCCTAAAGTTGAACTCAAGACACAGTCGGATTCCATCAGCTATGCAGGCGGAATGTCGATGACACGCGGCCTTGACGACTATCTGACCAAGCGTGTCGGACTGACCAAAGAGCAGATGCCCGACTTCCTCCGCGGTTTGAAAGAAGGCATAAACCTCCGCAAAGACTCTACTTTCGCCCCATATGCAGCCGGATTAGAGATAGCTACACAGGTGGAGAAGAATATGCTCCCGAATATGGAAAGCCAGTTCGAAGGTTCATCGGTAAAGATTGATGCAGAGAAACTCTATCGTGGCTTCCTCGCCGCATTGGAAAATGACACAACGTTCTTTAAGCAAACAGATGCCGAGAAGTACTTTCAGGAGCGACAGACGACACTGAGAGATGAGAGGAACCGCCACAACAAAGAGGCCGGAGAGCAGTTTCTTGTCGAGAACAAGAAGCGTCCGGACGTTATAACTCTCCCCGATGGGCTCCAATACCGCGTTATCACGAAAGGAACGGGAGCCATTCCAAAATCTACCGATAGGGTTCGGGTTGTCTACGAAGGCAAGACCATCAACGGAAAAGTATTTGATGCTACTGCCAAACATGGAACAGACTATGATACATTCGGCGTGAGCGGACTCATAAAGGGCTGGACTGAAGTTCTGACCATGATGCCTGTAGGTTCAAAATGGGAGATATTCATCCCTCAAGACTTGGCTTACGGTGAGCGCGGCGCCGGTCGGGACATTACTCCTTACTCTGCTTTGATATTCACAATGGAGCTTAAAGGTATAGAAGAAGAGGTAAAGGCGACACCCGAACTGGATGTTCAGTCGGCTCCAAAAACTGTTTCTGTAAAGCCGGCTACCCAGGGTAAAAAGCCGACAGCAAAGAAAAAGTAACCCTAACTCAATATAGTCGTTGAGCAATAGTTCCATCCTCAAAAAGAGTATAAAACCAACAAAATGCGCCTTATAGGCGCATTTTTTGTATCATTTCGTTGATTATGTCATAATAAATACTTATTTTTGCTTTCTAAATATAGACTATAGATATTACCGCCTACCCTTACCGGTGGCTGATCAACAACAAAATGGAAAAGATAGACAAACTTGATAGAAGAATCTTAGCTATTCTTTCGCAGAACGCCCGTATTCCTTTCAAGGATGTGGCAGCTGAATGTGGTGTGTCGCGCGCAGCCATTCATCAGCGTGTACAACATTTGATCGTGAATGGAGTCATAACCGGCAGTGGTTTCGATGTGAACCCGAAGAGTCTTGGATATACCACCTGCACCTACGTAGGACTCAATCTTGAACGAGGTTCGATGTACAGAGAAGTTGTAGAACGGCTCAACAAGATACCGGAGGTGGTGGAATGCCATTTCACTACAGGCCATTACACGATACTGGTAAAGCTCTACGCCAAAGATAACGAGCAGTTGATGGACTTGCTCAACGCACAGATACAAGTCATTCCTGGTGTAGTATCCACTGAAACGCTTATCTCTTTGGAGCAGAGCATCAAGCGTGAGATTCCCATTCTTTCGGGTGTATAGCATCCAACAGAAGCATAATTCTCGTAACAGAGTAGGAGAAGGAAAACGAAACCTCCCTTCATTCGGATGAGTCGGGCAAGCATGACCAGCCCGACTCGCCTGATTATATCATTTATGGTCAGTCAAAAGCAAAAGGAATGAACTACGATTTGCAATCGCACCTCAATAAAGTCTATGCGAACTACCCTGAATCACAGTGCCGCCCCGTCATAGGAATTACCACAAACTTCACAGATACGGATGCCACTATACGGAAATTCTTCTATGAGCAAGTGGTGGCTGCTGGCGGCACTCCCCTGCTCATACCACCAATAGCTGACAATGATGTGATCGTAAACACACTTGAGCTTCTCGACGGACTGATTTTGTCGGGTGGAGCCGACATCAATCCACTGTGGGAAGGCGAGGAACCATCGCCAAAGCTACATGGAATCAACGCCACACGCGACCTTCCGGAGCTGATGCTGACCCGGTTGGCCTTCAACCGACAGATACCTATACTGGGAGTCTGCCGCGGAATACAGACTCTCGCAATGGCTTTGGGCGGAAAGGTGCAACAGGACATCTACGAAGACTATATCCGAACCGAGCAAACGATAGAGAAAAAGATAGGAAAGGACGGGGTTGTAACGAAGCTGCACGCTGCTACCATCAAGCACAGTCAGGATGCCGGATGGGCGGAGGCAACCCACAGCGTCAGTCTCGCCCCCCATTCTATTCTCCATTCTTTATATAATCAGACCACTATCTACGTTAATTCGTTCCATCATCAGGCTGTCTGCCGTCCCGGAACACGCTTCCGCGTTACGGCTCAAGCTCCTGATGGCGTGATAGAAGCCATTGAAAGCGCAGAGTTCAAGCCCATTCTAGGTGTGCAGTGGCATCCGGAGTTTCTCAAAGAAGAAGGACAGAAGCTCTTCCGATGGCTCGTCGAACAGGCCGACCACTTCTATCAGGCCAAGGAACTTCACTCGCGTGTACTTACACTCGACACCCATTGCGACACACCCATGTTCTTTCCGCAGGGCGTAAGGTTCGACCAGCGCGACCCACGCATCCTCTACGACCTTCACAAGATGACCGAAGGCCATCAGGATGCCGTTACAATGGCCGCCTATCTGCCCCAACCTAAAATGGGCGAGACGTTCTCTTCGAAGATAGACATTGCCGGATTAAAGAAGTACAACCCCGAGTTGAGCGATGTACTCGACAGCCTCACACCGGCCGCCTACGCCGATTTAATCTTCGACAAGATAGAGCAGATGGTGAAAAAGAACCGGCGTTACCTCAGCATAGCGCGCACTCCGTCGGATGTTTACGAAGACAAGCGCAAGGGAAGAAAGAGCATTCTCTTTGCGATAGAGAACGGGCTGGCTCTCGAGCATAGGTTGGAGAATGTCAGACACTTTGCCCAGCGCGGCGTTACCTACATTACGCTCTGTCATAACGGCGACAATGACATCTGCGACTCGGCTCGCGGATGCAACACCCACGGCGGTGTGAGCAAGTTTGGTGCTGAGGTGATACACGAAATGAACCGTAACGGCATTCTCGTCGACCTTAGCCACGGAGCCGAAAAGAGCTTCTACGATGCACTGGAAATCAGTAGTCAGCCCATCGTTTGCAGTCATTCCAACAGCAGGGCTCTCTGCGATTCGCCGCGAAACCTCACCGATGACCAGCTACGCGCTTTGGCAAAGAAGGGTGGGGTAGCCCACATCACACTCTACAAGGGCTTCCTCGTCAGATCGGGCGAGGCTTCTGTCCTCGATGCCATTGCCCATTTGGAGCATGCCATCAATGTTATGAGCATTGATCACGTAGGCATCGGCACCGATTTCGACGGCGATGGAACCGTAAGGGGACTTGCCGACGCGAGCGAAATGATTAATTTCACCCTCCATCTCCTCCGCCGTAAATACAGCGAACGCGACATTGAGAAGATCTGGGGGGGTAATTGGTTGCGCGTGATGGCACAGATACAGGAGAAATAAATTCTGACGGGAAGCCTCCTCAGCCTTCTCCGAAAGGAAAGGGAGCCTGAAAGGTAACGCAAAAGGGGCAGAGGCTTCTATCCAGCAAGCATTATTCAAAGCATATGAAAGTCAACATACAACTCTTCGTCGGCTGCCTTGCAGCCACCACCCTTGCCGTTTCAGTATTCGGCTGCAAGGGTAAATCCACCTCATCTGACAACAGTTCCGACACGGCAACGGCCGTAAAGCCCGTCGGACCAAAGTTCAACGCCGACTCGGCATACGCCTTTACGGCTGCGCAATGTGCTTTCGGCCCCCGCACGATGAACTCAGAGGCGCACGAGAAGTGCCGCGAATGGATTGCCGGCAAGTTCCGGCAGTATGGCTGTAGCGTGCAGGAACAGAAAGCAGACCTAAAGGGTTATGACGGCACAATACTGAAGTCGACCAACATTATCGCCCAATTTAAGCCCGAAGCACAGCAGCGCGTGCTCCTCTGCGCCCATTGGGACAGCCGTCCATGGGCCGACAACGACCCCGATTCGACCAACCATCGCAAGCCCGTCATGGCTGCCAACGACGGTGCATCGGGCGTAGCGGTGATGCTGGAGATAGCCCGTCAGCTTCAAGCGGACAGTACGTTGAATGTCGGGGTCGACTTTGTCTGCTTCGATGCCGAAGACTGGGGAGTTCCGCAGTGGGCAACCGGATACGAGGACACAGGCGATACATGGGCACTCGGAGCACAATACTATGCCGAAAACTTCCCTACCGACGTGAAGCCTGCGTTCGGAATCCTTCTTGATATGGTCGGGGGCGAGGGCGCGCAGTTCTACCGTGAAGGCATGTCGAAGCAGTTTGCGCCCGATATTGTCGATCGTGTCTGGGCTGCAGCACAGACTGCCGGCTATGCCAACTACTTCCCGTTGTCGGACGGCGGCATGGTTACCGACGACCATGTACCCGTCAATCAGCAGGCAGGCATCCCCACCATCGACATTATTCCGTACTATCCCGACTGCCAGGCCAGCTCGTTCGGTCCGACATGGCACACCGTCAGCGACACGATGGCGCATATCGACAAGTCGACCCTGCAGGCCGTAGGGCAGACGGTCATTCAAGTGCTGTTCAGCTAAGGACAGTCCTGTTTTCAAATGAGGCTTATTCAACTACCAACAAGGCTTGTTCGACGTGCGAACAAGCCTTGTTGGCATGTCTATAAGGCGTATTCTAAAAGCCGGAACCGGGATTGCCGCGATGAAAGGTGCGTGGAGAACGGCTGTACCAGATGTCGCGGAAGACGAGAACGTGCTCATCCGCATAGACAAACTGGTTGATGCTGGCGACAATACCGCCGACCTGCTTCTCCTCCAATACCAGTTTATCCTCGAGACGACCGTCAAGCTCGCTGCATTTCAAGTACCACCGGCCTTCGGCAAAGTATTCTTCCGTCTTCCAGTCGCCATAAGCGGGTGCGCCGCCGATGGTTGTACTGTCGCGCGAAGCCTCTTTGGCATACTTCGTGTACTTTCCGTCTGCCGCAAAAAGGTAGTAGACATACAGTTTGTGGCGATTAGAGACCAGTTGGTCGTGCCACTTTCCCACCACGAACTTCCCGTAACGGTTGCGCAGTTCCTGCGTCCGCTTGTATGCTTCCGTCTGTTTGAACTCCGCCCTGTGGCATGAGGACAGCACGAGGAGCAGTCCCAGGCAATAGAATAAAGCTGATTTTTTCATCTGATAAACTGTTTATTTCTTTGAAATAACGTTTAGAAACCATTCTTTATTGCAGCTGCCGACCGCCGTCTATGCCGAATTGAGTATATTTGCAGGCGAAAAAGAACTATGGATATGGACTTTAATGATTATTCAAGGACACCCGACCGCGAGCGCGAGTTGGAGTTGTCGGGGGCAATGCCTGCCCTGATGAGAAAGGTATACACCTGGATGGCCATGGCACTCGCCATCACGGGTATCGTTGCTTACGGAGTCGGCACGTCGGAGAACCTGCTGATGATGTTCTACACCAGTCGAATGCCGCTGTTTGTGGCCGGAATTGCCGAACTGGGTATCGTCTTCTACGTATCGGCACGCATCCACCGGCTCTCTATCACCGCAGCCACGTCGTGGTTTATCATCTTCTCCGCACTCAACGGACTGACGCTCGGGTGGATCTTCGCCGTTTTCACGACAGCATCCATCGCCAAAACATTCTTCGTTACGGCGGGAACGTTTGGTCTGACGGCACTGATAGGAACCACTACCAAGCGCGACCTGTCGCGGATGGGCAGCATTCTGTTCATGGGACTGATAGGACTGATCATCGCCGGAGTAGTAAACATCTTTCTCAGAAGTCCGATGATGGACTATATCGTCAGCGGAATCGGCGTGATACTCTTCACCGGACTGACCGCATGGGACGCACAGAAGATCAAACGGATGCTCGAACAGGCACCCGATGCCGGCGAATCGGCACAGAAAGTGGCACTCCTCGGTGCGCTCAGCCTCTATCTCGACTTCATCAATCTCTTCCTTTACCTGCTCCGTTTCCTCGGCGACCGTCGTTGACACCGCCGGGAAAACAAACCGAAAGCAGATATTCCGAACGGAGACGCAGCCACCCTGCGTCTCCGTTTTTTGCGCCCTTACCGGCTGAAGTGCCGGTACTTACATGCTGATTCCTGTACTTCCACCACCCTCCCCCCACAATCTGCTCCGTCGTATGCCTTGAACAGGCTTCTCACAAAGAGCTTTATAATCCGTTATAAAGCCCTTTGTGATTCGTTATAAAGTACTTTAAGATTCATTATAAAGCCCTTTATAAGAAGGTCTTCCCTATAAGGACGGGGATGGGCGATGCGGTTGCACGTATATCCAAAACACAGCACGCCCCACGCAATCCGTCTGCGTGGGGCATGTTCAAAAGTCATGCGAAAGCTCGGTGGCGATTCAGTGTAAATTCTTTTCAACTGCTGTCTACCACAGTCCCTACCTTAGACCCCCTCGGTCCTATACAGAGGCTATCTCAGTCCTATACCGAGGGTACCTCAGTCCTATACCGAGGGGGTCTCGATATATATGTTTCATTATCAG
>CAUVFB010000013.1:0-16896 GCA_963551095.1 uncultured Prevotella sp.
ATTTGCAGGTGAGAACGGCTTTCTGAGGTAACGGTGTCGATTCGTTTCAGAATGCGCGAAAGCTGACTGCTGAGCGTGATATACTCATTGTCGCCGATGCGGATGTACTTCTGTCTGCCGCTTTCGTGCATCATTTCGAGGAGCTTCTGAAGCGAGACAACCTGTCCTTCGTCGATTTCTATCTCTCCCTCTACCTCAAACCATCCGTTCTTCGGCTTGAAAGAGATACTTGCCGAGCGGCTGTTGATGGAGGGATGGTACTTGATTCTGCTTCCTTCGGCCCATTCCATGATGCAGATGTCCTCGTTGTTCTTACACCATTGTATGAACGGGAGCATTACGTCGGTAGACACGGTGATGTAGTCGGTAATGCTGTCGGGCTGCCACTCGAAATTCTCGTCAAAGTAATCAGACGCTACCAAAGCTTCGCTGACTTTCTCCAGATTCTTCCTCTCCGTTTTCAGACTGCGCACCAGCTGCACTTTCTTTCCGTCCTGCTCGGCGACGGTGGTGATATTTCCCTGTCCGGGAATGAAGTCGAGTGTGTCGGAAGCATGTACGATGGCTGAAATTCTGAACGCGTTGTGCCCACCGGGCTGCATTCGCAACGTAACGAACGGTGGCACATCCACACGTGTGAGGTCGTCCAGTTCGGCAACCATGTTGGAGTGGATCTCTGTCTTTCCTCCCAGAACTGTAATCAGCTTGATAAGCAGTGGTTCGGCTTCTGCCGGATATACCTTTTGGGCGAGAATTTCTCTGTAGGTTCTGATTTCGAACGGCGAAGGGGTGAAGACGGAGTAGTCGGTCTCGGTGTTTCTCCTATAACTGTAGTCGTTGTTGGCGTTGTTGAACATATCCTCGATGTTAGCCGAGACTTGAAATGTTCCGTCGTTTTTCTTGTCGATGATGAGAAACGGCTTGTCGTCGTGTATCAACACTTGCTTCAAGCCGAAAGCGGTGTCTGTATAGACATGGTTGCAACCTGCCAACAGATAGATGTATTGGTCCGTATAGAGTCTATAATCCCATTCGTAGATGCTGTTGATGAGTTTGTGGTCGGTTTCGTCCAGTATTGTTTTAGGCAATCCTTTCAGTTCGCGAAGCGAGAGTTCCTTTCCTGCCGACCACATGCCACTCTTGAGTTTTTTCTTAAGGATGGGCACAATATAGTCATATTGCATCTGATAGATGAGCATCGTTTTGCGGTTGTCGTCCGTCTCCTTACTGCCCGACGATTCGTTGTCGGCGATGAGCTTTTCGAGGCGCATTTGCCATACTGATTTTATTTCCAGGTGGGCGAAGAGTGGTTTTCCGTGAAACAGCTTTTCCAGTTCCGGAGCCTGGGGCACGTCTTCTGTCAGACTCACCTCATGTCGCAAGTAGGCCCAGACGGGTTTCCGGTCCGGTGCGGCCATGTTTTCCGGAAGTATTCCCAGGCGTTGGTACATCATTCGGGTGAGCCATGCGACGGCGCGGTTGTCTTCTTTTTCACAGAAGGAGGTGTAGGCTTCAGTATCAATGACCGGGTCGTTCTTGTCGCAGAAGTATTTCTTCAGCGGCAATATAATATGGTGGGTGGGGTAGAGCGGACCGGCTCCGTTGCGCTTGTTCATGGTTTCTATCTTCTTCAGGGCTACGTCTGTTCCGTACAAGATGGACGTAAGAATAAAGAAGTAGTTGCAGACGGGGTTGATGAAGATGCTTTTCTCGGGTGCGAACTTGTTGTTGGCTGTCATTGCTTTGGCGTAGAGCTTATAAGCCACGTCGTATTCGCCTCTGTACAGCTCGCTGATGGCGGCAATCTGGAGGGTGAACGGATTGGCGATGGACTTATGCAGCTCGGTATAGATGTCGCCCGTGGCGAAATAGCAGAAAAGGGCAAAGACACTCTCCAGTTCGTTGGTGTGGACGGTGCGAGGCTTGTTCTTCCGTCGATCGAAAACGATTCTCCGCAGATATTCCCAGTCGATCTTTTCATCCCTGCACATGGCCGAGAGCAGTCTCGTGTTGAGGCAGTAGGCCAATGATTTGTCGGACAGCGACTCGAACAGCCGTTCGTATTTCGTCTTTCCCATCAGCCGGCTGATTTCTCCCATGAACGAATCCAGAAAGTTCGTATACAGATTGGTATCTTCCGGCTGGTTGGGGGCGACGAGATGGATGGCCTGACGCACGATGGTGTCAGGCATATCGGTTGCGAATTGCTCTTTGAACAGGCTTCTTATGCTTTTCAGCAGGACGGCATTGTCGGGCAGGAAAAGCTCGAAAATAGCGGGAAAGACGAATTCCCGCCTGAGAATGTATTCTGTAGGACCGGAATAAAAGTATTTCTTTTCGCTTTTCAGAACATTCTTTTCTATCAGATTCTGGAATGTTCTTGACGCGAGTATGGGTGCCATTATCCGGCCACCGATTTGCAACACTGTTACCTTGGACAGCCGCTTGTTGTAGAAGTAGGCCATCAGCATGGCGAGAACCTGCTCGTTGGAGTTGAGGGAAGAAAATTCTGTCATACGAAAGAACGTGTAAAACCGTAGTGTTTCTTGTGTGTAAGCAGCCGCAAAGTTACATGAAATAAAGGGATTGCCAAAAAGAGCGCAGCTTTTTCTGCCGCTGTCCCGATTCCGCCTATACGGCTCTCCGGCTACAGTATAGAGAGCAGAAGCCTTTCCTCCATGTTGAAGACAGCCTTTCCCCGTGGTTCCCATCAGTCCTTCCCCTATTATCGCAATTGTCTCAATATATAGAGACAAACGTCCCAATATATAGAGACAATTGTCTCACTATATAGAGACAAATGTCTCACTGTATAGAGACAATCATCGGAAGCCCACATGGACAATGGCAGAAGTATAGGAAAAGCGTATCCCGTCCTTAAGGAAAGGCGACACGGTTCCAATAAGGAAGACGAAAGACGGTATGAGGGTATGTCATCAGGCAAGCCTTACCGGCTTTTGCCGGGAAGGACGTACCGGACGATGGAATGAAAGAGCCCCTGGCGCATTGGGAGCGAAAGCCCGAAGGCACAATGACGTCAGGGAACAGTAAAGCTCCGACGCGGGAAGTCGGAGCTTTGTAGATAGAAAAGAGGAAGCGTTCGTCTTGAGGTGGCCTCACGCTTCTAAAAGATCCCCTTCAACACCTGCTCTATCACCTGCGGGAAATGGCGCATTTCCAGGATATGCTCCTTCCGGGCAATGTCGTCGGGAGTGTCGTCGGGCGAGAGCGGCGTACGGAACTGGGCTATGATTTCTCCGCCGTCGCATTCGTTGCTCACCCAGTGCACAGTCATGCCCGTTTCGGTCTCGCCGGCAGCCTTCACCGCCTCATGGACATGATGCCCATACATTCCTTTCCCGCCGAATTTCGGGAGCAGAGCCGGATGAAGGTTGAGCATTCTGCCTTTGTAGGCTTCGACAAGGAAGTCGGGAATCATCAGCAGGAAGCCGGCCAGGACGATGAAGTCGATGTGGTAATTGTTCAGAATGGCCATCAGGATGGCCGGCTCGTTGAATACCGGCTTGGGCAGCACGGCAGTCTCGACATTGAGCCGCTTTGCTCTCGTGAGTGCGTAGGCATCGGCACGGTTGCTGAGTACGAGGGATATGTTTACGTTCTCGTTGTCCTTGAAATACCGGATGATATTCTCGCAGTTGCTTCCACTGCCCGATACAAAGATAGCTATGTTCATAGGGTTGAGCATTATCGTTGGTCAGAAATCCTCGTCGTTGTCGGAATCGTCCTCGAAACCGAACATGGCCGGTTCGACAAAAGCCTCCATTGCCCGCCGGTCTTTCTTAGTCGGGCGACCCGTACCCCGGGCACGGTCGACGAATCCGCTGATACGGCTCATCTCCAACAGTTCGTACTGCCTGGCCTCGGTTACGTTCCGGTATATCTCCGGGATGAACTTTGCTCCCACGCGCTGCTCGATGGTCTTCAATACCTCGAACGAATAGGTGATGGGCGGCTTCCTTACGCTGATAATCTCGCCCACCTTTATGGTGTGGGAAGGCTTCACGTTCACACCCTTGACGGTAATCCGACCGTTCTTGCAGGCATCGGCAGCCATGCTGCGCGTCTTGAAGATACGTGCCGCCCATAGCCACTTGTCTACTCTCGCTGTGTCTGTCATTGTTGCTTTCTACCCAATTGGTTGTACCGGTTCATCGTCGTATCAATACCGGCAAGCACGAAACTGCGGATAATGTCGGTCGAAAGATCTATCGAAGGCCGGAGCTTCTCCATCTCGTCATCCGTGTAACGGCCAAGCACCCAGTCGATCTGACCGCCCCGCGGATAGTCGTTGCCGATTCCCATACGCAGCCGGGCATAGTTCTGACCGATGAGTTGCTGGATATGCCCCAGTCCGTTGTGCCCCCCGTTGGAACCATTGGCCTTCAGGCGGAAAGCACCCAAAGGCAACGCCACGTCATCTGAAACGACAAGCAGCCGGCTCTCGTCTATCTTCTCGCTGTTGAGCCAGTAGCGTACAGCGTTGCCCGAAAGATTCATAAAGGTCGTCGGTTTCAGAAGAATCACCTTACGCCCCTTAATACTCGTTTCGGCAATATAGCCGTAACGCCTGTCTTCAAAAACAATATTGGACGCTTTAGCAAAAGCGTCCAATACCATGAATCCTGTATTGTGGCGGGTTCCCTCGTATTCTCTTCCAGGGTTGCCTAATCCACAAATCAAATATTTATCCAATACCCTTTTCGATTAGCCGGAAACAGAACTTCCGTATTATTCTTCCTCCTCTGTAGCAGCAGTAGCAGCGATAGAGTTACGTGTAGCCTTGATAGAGCAAACAACAACCTCTTTCGGGGTAATCATCTCAAGCCCTTCAAAACTTAGGTCGCCCACCTTAATGCTCTTACCGAGTTGAAGTGAAGTAACGTCAATATCAAGGTGTTCCGGGATCTGCTGATAAACGGCCTTGACATTAAGCTTACGTATAGACATGTTCATACGGCCACCATCGCGTATACCCTGTGCAAGGCCTGTCAGCTTAACAGGAACACCCATCACGATAGGCTTTTGGTCGTTAACCTCGTAGAAGTCAACATGCAACAATGCATCGGTTACCGGATGAAACTGCAACTCTTTCAGGATGGCCGTGTGGCTTTCACCGTCAATGATCAACTCTACAACGTAGATATGGGGTGTATAAACGAGCTTACGAAGCTCGGCCATGGGAGAAGCAAAAGACAGGGCAACAGGTTTGCCGTCTTTTTGAGCCTCGCCATAGAGGTTGCAAGGTACCATACCGCTCTTACGGAGCAGTTTTGAAGCTTTCTTTCCAACGTTTTCACGCTTCTGACCTGAAACTTTGATTTCTTTCATTGTCTTGTGTTACTCTAAATTAATATAAACTTTAATTCGCCATCACACACTGAGTAAGTCGGGAATCGGATGCTGCCGAACTACTATTCTCCTTATCTCAATTAGCAAAAAGCAGCGCAAAGATACGTGTTTTCACTTGACTGGACAAATATTATACTAAAAAAAACTGAAAAAGCACGGCTCTCCTTGTGCGTTTCGGGGATTTTATCTACATTTGCAAACCAATAGATTCAACAGAAACACATACTTAATTGCAATGATAAATAGAGATTTAATTCGGATTAAGGTAGTTCAGTTAACCTATGCATACTATCAGAACGGTAATCGCAATATGGACAATGCCGAGAAAGAATTGCTCTACAGCCTTTCCAAAGCCTATGGACTGTATAATCATTTGCTGGCTCTTATCGTAGCAATAACGCAAGAGGAGCGACACCGCGTAGAGGTTCTGACCACACGTGCAAAGCGCGAAGGCACAGAAGAACCCTCACAGCGGTTCGCATACAATAAGTTTGCCGTACAGCTGGAGGAGAACAAGCAACTCAACACTTATATCAGTGCCCAGCAACAACGTTGGGAAGACGACATTGAAACTGTCCGCAAACTGTGCGACCAAATAGAACAAAGCATGATCTATCAGGACTATATGCAGAGCGAAGAGGACTCTTATGACATGGATCGTGAAGTTTGGCGCAAGATCTACCGTACTCTGATACAGGAAAACGAAGACCTTGACACTTTGTTGGAAGAGAAAAGTCTCTATTGGAACGATGACAAAGAGATTGTTGATACGTTTGTCATCAAGACCATTAAACGTTTCGACCCTGCCAACAAGAGCAATCAGGAACTACTCCCGGAGTATAAGGATTTGGAAGACCGCGAGTTTGCAGTGAAACTGTTCCGTGCTACTATCCTCAATGCCGATACTTATCAGCACTATATGAGCGAGACCAGCCGCAATTGGGACTTCTCCCGCCTTGCCTATATGGATATTGTGATTATGCAGATAGCTATAGCCGAGATGCTGACTTTCCCCAATATTCCCGCAACGGTTACCATCAACGAATATGTCGACTTAGCCAAATTGTACAGCACTCCGCGTAGTGGTGGCTATATCAACGGAATGCTGGACGCTATTGCACGCCATCTCATTGAGACGGGATCACTGATGAAGCAAATGCCGGAGCCACGCCAGCGTCGTCCGAAAGAGAATCAGCAGGGGCAGCCACATTATAATAGGTGGGAGGCTCGTCCCTACAACCGTCAGCCGATGCGTGGAGGTGACGAGCAAGCTACACCCAGACATAGATTTAGGGTAGAAGATAACACAGATAAGCAATAATGAATACAACATTTTTCCTCGCTGCACAAGCAGCACAGGGCGGTAGCCCGTTACCCATGATTCTGATGATGGTTGCCATCTTCGTTATCATGTGGTTGTTTATGATTCGTCCACAACAAAAGAAGCAGAAAGAAATACGTGCTTTCCAAAATTCTCTGTCAGATGGTAGTCCGGTTGTTGTCGGTGGTGGCATCTATGGTACCGTGAAGCGTATCGATCTTACCACTAACAAGGTGGAAGTGGAAATAGCCCGCGGTGTTGTCATTACGGTCAACAAGAGTGCGGTCTTTGCCGATGTAGAGTCTTCGCAGCAGGCACAAGGTAAATAAGCAGACAACGATTTGAGGACAAACGGATAATGGTTGGCAAACCGTTGAACACATTCAATCTATTCAGGAATTTCTTGTCGCGTATTGTCAACAAGGAGTTTCTGATTTTTTTGTTCTTTCTCGGCTTGAGCGGGCTGTTTTGGCTCACAATGACACTCGATGATACATACGAGAAAGAGTTCACTATAGATGTACGGCTGGCAGATATACCCAAGAATGTTGTCATCACCAGCGATATAGATTCTGTAGTGCGCTTTGTAGTGCGCGACAAAGGCTATATTATCGGCCTCTATATGTTCCAGGAACAGTTTCGTCCGGTCTTCTTCGATTTCCAATCCTATACCGACCATAAAGGGAATGGACTGATACCTTCCGTGGATGTTCTCAAGCAAATCAATCAACAACTCTATAAAAGCTCAAAGATAATGGCAATTAAGGGCGACAATCTGACTTTTGAGTTCAACTACGGAAGACATAAAAAAGTCCCAGTGAGCCTTTTAGGTACTGTCATTCCCGATGATGGCTATTATCTATCACACGTGCAGTTCACCCCGGATAGCGTTGATGTCTATGCCGCCAAAGAGATTTTAGACAGCATTCAACAAGCCTATACCGTTCGGCAGGATCTTCATAAGTTTTCAGAAGTAAAGGAATTGTGGGTGAATCTACGCAAGATAAGGAAAGCAAAATGCGTCCCTGCTCAAGTGAAGGTGAAGCTTTTCCCGGATATTCTTACCGAGGAAGAAGTAGAAGTACCCATTGAAGCCATCAATGTGCCGAAAGATAAGATGCTAAGAACTTTTCCCGGAAAAGTCAGCATAAAGTTTGTTGTCGGAGCAAAACAGTTACAGACCATGCCAAAGAATCCAGCAACGCGCGATCTTCTGCCCACAGGTTTCCGTGTTGTGGTGGATTATATAGAGATTGTGAAGCACAAGTCGGATAAGTGCCATCTTAATGTGCAGAACACACCTATCGGTATTCACAATGCACGTCCAGCTACCGACTATGTTGACTATCTGATAGAACAGAAATGAAAATAGCCATCACGGGGGGGATTGGCAGCGGGAAAACTTTTGTTTGCCAATGCTTAAAACGACACGGGATAGAAGTTTACGACTGCGACGCAGCTGCCAAACGCTTGATGCACTCGTCGGCCGAACTCAAAAGACAACTGCAAGACCTGGTCGGCAAGGAGGTTTATCAGAACGGAATACTCCAAAAAGCCCTCCTTGCAGAATATCTTCTTAGCAGCGATATCCATTCCCAAGCTGTCAGCGACATCGTACACCCGGCTGTGGCAAGCGACTTTGTGCAGAGCGGTACCGACTGGCTGGAAAGTGCCATCTTCTTCGACAGCGGTTTCAATCGCCGTATATATATAGATAAGGTGGTATGTGTGTCGGCTCCGACCGATGTGCGGATAGGGCGGATAACGGCTCGCGACCACATCACCCCCACGCAGGCAATGGCTTGGATAGCCAGACAGCTGCCTCAAGAAGAACTTATCCGCAGGAGCGACTACGAGATGATCAACGACGGACAACACGATATAGACGCACAGGTAATCCATCTTCTCCGCGAATTACAGTACAAGAAATAATAACGAACGAACAATACAACAAACAAGAAACCATGTTACAGACAATTCTTTCCATTGCAGGCAAACCGGGACTGTATAAGCTCGTCAGCCGGGCAAAGATGAACTTGATAGTAGAAACCCTGGACGAGACACACAAGCGTCAGCCGGCTTTTGCCACCGACCGAATCACCAGTCTTGCAGACATCGCCATGTTCACCGAGACCGAGGAGGTCCCACTTTGGCAGGTGCTGGAGAATGTAGGCAAGAAGGAAGACCACAAGAAAGCGTCCATCAATTGGCGCAAGGCCTCTGCCAACGAGTTGCAGGCGTATTTCGGTGAGATTCTGCCCGAGTTCGACCGCGACCGTGTTCACAACAGCGACATCAAGAAGCTCTTGCAGTGGTATGATATCCTGATTGATGCAGGCATTACCCACTTCAAGGAAACCCTGAAGCCGGCCGAAAGCGATAACGCCGACGACGACACCAAGGCAGCGACTTCGGCCGAATAGCCTACTCCGAAAAGTGGTATATCAAGAGTCCGAGTGGCTCTTGATACACTTTCATTGGGAGATGGGGAGAATCATTTTCAGTATTTCTTCTCCGGTTATTTGGCCAATACAAAACATTGTTATATCTTTGCCGCCGTGAAGAGTTCAGCAATGACATATCAGGACAATAAGACCATGCAGGGAACCGAAAAATTCCTTGCATCTTTTAGTGCCTTTTATTTGGTCAATCCAAATAATTTGCTAACACACACACACACACCTATTCTCACGTCTAATTAAGTTTTTACACTTTCTCCTACGCGCGCGCGAGGCAGCGTGTAACCCTAATAAACAAAGGACTCTCAGGAGTTTCCTTTGTTCGCTTTTTCATGCCGTTTCGGCAGGTCGCATAAGAGGGAAATAACGACGATTTTTCCAATAACATCACTCATCTAAAAAGGTAAAAAGATAATGAAGCCAACACTTACATTTTTATTCTTGCTCGCAGCCCTGCTCATGCCCGGACATGCATCGGCGCAAACCTACAGCGTCGTATCTGATGGTCTTACGCTCAACTTCACTGTCAGCGGAACTGAAGCTACCATCACAGAAACACCCGACAAAGTTTATGGCAGCTACACTGGCTATATTTTAAGTAATGGCGGTACAGTAAAGATACCAGCGACAGTAAGTGTTGGATCAAACACCTATACTGTTACTAAAATCGGTAATAACGCATTCTATAATTGTTCTATTCTATCTCTAACACTTCCCTCAACCCTGAAAGAAATAGGGAAAGAAGCCTTTTATCACGGTAATGGTAACATTGAGGCTAATTTCGATGAACTGTTGATTCCGGCCAGCGTGCAGAGACTTGGGGAGAGAGCTTTTGGTAATCAACGAATCAAACACCTGTCCGTTGAATCAGGATCCCAGTTATCTTTTATTGGTTCTCAGGCTTTTGCAACTTATCGTCCTGCGAAGAAAAGTATTGCTTCTCCAACAAGTTCCTATGAATACAATATAGAGTATTACGATTTTTCAAATACGAATTTAGTAGCTGCATCCTTTGCAAATTCGGGATGGGGCCAACAGTTTACGATGTTTTCATCTCTACAAGGTCAAGTCCTGATGTATCTTCCAGCTTCATTTGACATCTACCCCTGTGGGTCTTTGAACGATAACAGCGGTAATGTAATCCAGACCGCCTCGGAAACCAATATCGTGCGTGCCAGTGGCTACTGCGATAACCTGCTCATCAGCGACGACATGTCGTTCCGCGCACCCAAGCCGTTCACTGCCAAGAATGCGACTTACAACCGCACGTTCTCCAACGTGGCCGGCAAGGCGGTCAGCACGCTCTACCTGCCTTATCCCACTGACCTTCCTACGGGCATGTGTGCCTACTACCTCACGAAGAAAGGAACCGATAAAAACGGCGACAAAGCTTTCTTCTTCGCATCCCTGCCCACCGGCACACGTCTCGAGGCCAATAAGCCTTACCTCGTACAAATCACCGACGGTGCAAGCCACACGTTGCCTGAGATGCACAACGTAGTCGTGCCAGCCACGCCCGACATTGAAACAACAGCCGTCATGGCCAGCAGCGACACGGACTGGAAATTCTACGGGACGACCGAGTTCATCAACAACGCGGCAGCCTACACCAAAAAGGCCTATTACCTCAACGGCAACAAGTGGTGGGCGGTGCAGAACGGCGTAACGAACGACTTCATCGCACCTTTCCGCTGCTTCATCAGCAGTCCGACGAACGCCACACCGGCCAAGGGATTCGTCATGGTGCTCGAAGACGACACGACCGCTGACGGCATCAAAACGCTCGAAGCCGAGACGGGCAGCGACATCCGCAGCGGTAGGTATCCGTTCTACTCCATTGACGGAACACCGATGGGCAGCGACTACGACGCGCTCGAAAGCGGACAGATCTACGTGGTCAACGGAAAGAAGTTCTATAAACTCTGATGCATTCCAGAATGCCCGGAGATTCCGAATGATGTGTAACACAAAAGGAAACGAAAATGAAACAGAAGATATACAGCGCACCTCAATGCACGAAATTGATCATCGACATCGAAAAGCTCATCTGCCTTTCCATTCCAATCGGCCCAGGTCCGGGTCCCGGCGGCGGCGGACAGGCCAAGGAGAATCCTTTCAACCGAGACGAAGCAGACGAGAACCTTGTCGGCAACAATGCGTATTCAGCCTGGGAGGACTGACGATGGACGAAGTCGTCGTGCCCACCCAACGACACAGAAAAACTTCCTCCCGCGGAGCGACAACTTCCGGCAGGGAGGACATTCAAGATATAATATTTTTCTTTACAAAACAGAATGGTTTGCAACCCATCCGTAACTTGTTGACAATGAGTGGTTTATGAAGAGGCGACCAAAGTATATACCTTTGGTAGGCAAAGTATATACCTTTGATGGCCTAAGTATATACCTTTGGTGGGCAAAGGTACGGACTTTGGTCGGCAACCCCTGGAGCGGAAATGAAAATAATTTACAGTTAACATGTTTCATCAATTAAAAAGTTCAAGATTATGGCTTTCTTTAAGAAGGTATGGAAAAAGATGACCGGCCTCTACTACGTACAGGCGGTTACGACCGACGACCCGGCAACGACCGATGAAGTGGCCGACCGACTGGCCGAAATCTCGACCGTCAGCCGCGGCGACACGTATGCAGTACTCAAGAACCTCGGCAGCATCATGGGCGCATACATGGCGGAAGGGCGCACGGTGAAGCTCTCCGGCGTGGGCACGTTCTACTACACGATCGATTCGGCTCCGGGGGTCAAGACGCCCGAGGAGGTTACGGCGAAGATGATCGAAGGCATCCATGTGCGCTTCATCCCTGAGACAACGCGTACACAGAACAACAAGGTGGCCACCCGCTCGCTCATTCCCGATAAGATTCATTGGGAAGAGTGGAAAGGTGCCGATAAGAGCAAGAAGAAGAAAGGCGAGGATGAGAAGCCCGGAAATGGCGGCGGGATGACGCCATAACAGCTCCACAAGGCCCACTCGGAGGAGAAGTTCCCAGTCCAGCCTTCCCCGAATGGGGAGGGACCCCCGGATACCGAGACTCCGCATGTATTTGAACACGCCCCACGCAGACAGATTGTTTGCGTGGGGCGTGTCGCGTTTCAGGATGCACGGGGGTATATGTGGGCGCATGAGCCGCTACGCTTCGGTTGCACGAGGATGGTATCGTGGACACACGAGCCGTGCTGCCGGATGGGACGCCCGGCACGACAAGATGAAAAAGACATGGTTTTATTTTGCCAGTTGCATATTTTCAGCTACATTTGCACAACGAAATTAAACCTAAAAGAGATGTCATTTACTGATCATTGTAACGAGATATTCACTCAGGCAATCCGCGACTACCACGTTACGGACAATGTTGACACGCCCATCAGCAATCCCTACGACAGGGATTCTATCGAGAATCGCCTCTATCTGAAGTGTTGGATAGATACCGTCCAGTGGCATTTCGAAGATCTGATCCGCGACCCGCATATCCAACCGGAGGACGGGATGAGTCTCAAGCACCGCATAGACCGGTCGAATCAGGATCGCACCGACTTGGTGGAACAGATAGATTCCTACTTCCGCCAGCTCTATTCGGATGTCAAGACGCTGCCCAATGCCACTATCAACACCGAGAGTCCGGCATGGGCAATAGACCGGCTTTCGATATTGGCCTTGAAGATTTATCACATGAAAGAGCAGACCGAGCGTACTGACGCTACCCCGGAGCATATCGAGAAATGCCGTGCGAAGCTGAACATCCTGCTTGAGCAGCAGGCCGATCTCGGTATGGCTATCGACCAGCTCATCGACGATATCAAGGCGGGGCGTAAGTATATGAAAGTGTACAAGCAGATGAAGATGTACAACGACCCTGCCACCAATCCTGTTTTGTATAAGAAATGAAGGTGTAGAGGGGGAGGGATAAGTATTGGATGATGGGTGTTGATGATATGGTTCGACTATCATCGACACCCATTCTCTTGTTATTCACTCCCCTGCTACACGACAGCAGCATCCAGCCCCACTCTCCATGCACACAGACCATATCATTATCATACGTTTCTCGGCCATGGGCGATGTCGCCATGACGGTTCCTGTCGTTCTTTCGCTTGCCAAGCAATACCCCAAGCTGCGCATCAGCGTTCTTTCCCGGCCGTTTGCACGTCCGTTCTTCCAGTCGCTGGCACCGAATGTTGAGTTTATGGAAGCAGATTTGAAGGGCGAATACAAAGGTTTCAAGGGACTGAACCGCCTCTACCGCCGTCTGATTGCCAAGCATCCGACTGCCATTGCCGACTTCCACGACGTATTGCGCACCCAATATCTCAGACTGCGATTCGTCCTCGGAGGCTATAAGACCGTCTGCATAGACAAGCATAAGAAAGGGAAGCACCTGCTGTGCCGACACAGAAAGAAAGTGTTTGTGCAGCAACCGACCTCTTTCAGCAATTACCTTGACGTACTGTGCCAGCTGGGATATCCCGTAACCCCCACCTTTCGAAGTATCTTTCCCGAAGCAGGCGGCGACCTCTCAAGCCTTCCCCAGGCAATAGGGGAAAAGCCGGCGGGCGACCGATGGATAGGAATTGCCCCTTTTGCGGCACATGCGGGAAAGATGTACCCACGGGAAAAGATGGAGAAAGTGATACGATTGCTGGCTGAACGCGCACCGTCATGCCGTATATTCCTCTTTGGCGGTGGGAAGACAGAGAGAGACATACTTGCCGGATGGGCAGCAGAATACCCCCAATGCCTCTCCGTTTCTGCCGTGCTCAACGGACTGCAGGAAGAGTTGATATTAATGAGCCACCTCGACGTGATGCTTTCCATGGACAGTGCCAATATGCATCTCGCCTCACTGACAGGCACACGTGTCGTCAGCGTATGGGGAGCCACCCATCCCTATTGCGGTTTCCTCGGCTGGCAGCAGTCGCCCGACGATGCTGTACAGAACAACGAACTCTCCTGCCGACCCTGTTCGCCTTTCGGCAACAAGCCTTGCTACCGCGGCGACTTCGCCTGTATGAACTCTATCCGTCCCGAAGACATCGCCGACCGGATTCTCCTCCCATACAGATAACCCTCCAGCCAGGCATCGGTCGCCCATCCAACCAGTCTCGTTTGGTTTTTCCATATTTCCGGCTTACTCTGAATCGAGCATCAGCAAGCCTTTGCCCTGCCTCTAATTCCATTTTTCTTCAAGTCGGGGATTGGCCGTCCCCAAAAGTCATTGTGCCTTAAGGCTTTCAAATCCAATACGACCAAGAGGCCTTTTTACTCTTGCATACGCCACGCTATCATACTTCTTCCGCACAGAGCCTGATACAGATATAGCGGAAGACGCGACGAAGAACGGGCTTACCCGCCCCAGATACGCCCGACTGACTGCCGACCGCCGTCTGGTGCCGACCTCCCTGCCAAAAGGGTCGTGGGTTTCTGACAAAAGGGTATAGGGTTTTGCCTGTGAGGTGTGGGGTTCGGCCTTTCCTGCTGCGGAATAGATGTGGGAGTTGGCCTCGGCAGAGCAACGCAGATACCGGGAACGCAGAAAAACTGCCGCTGAAGCCGTATTCGTACAGAGGGAATACAACAAAGGGGAAGTGCCTGCCTCAACTGCAGCGTCTTATAGTCTGCCCTCCTCGCGATAGGAGAAATAGGCACCGTCGGTCAGTACGACATGGTCGGCAAAGTGTATGTTCAGCAGCTGGCAGGCTTTCTGTATACGCGTGGTGAGTGCATCGTCCTCATGGCTCGGACGCGTGTTCCCGCTCGGATGATTGTGGCAGAAAGCCAGTACGGTCGTGTTTTTCATCAGTGCTTCCTTCATCAGCAGACGGATGTCAATGGCAGTACCCGTCAGTCCGCCTGCTGAAATCCGCTTGGCCTCTATGAGCCGGAAGTTCTGCTTCATCATCAGAATCCAGCCCTCCTCTGTGTCGAGATCCTGTATCTTGTCGTGCATATAGCTGTAGATTTCGACTGCGGAAGTCATCATCGGATGTGCTTCGATGGTTGCCATCTGCCTCCGCTTGCCCAGTTCGCAGGCAGCAAGGATAGTGATGGCCTTGGCGGGGCCTACGCCTTTGTACGCCTGCAGGTCGTGCAGGGTCATCTTGCCAAGTGTGTTCAGGTTGTTATGGCAGTCGGCCAATATCCGCTGCATCAGTCCGACAGCACTCTCATCAGCCGACCCCGAACCAATGAGGATAGCCAGCAGTTCGGCATCGGTCAGACTCCGCGCCCCATCGCGCTCCATCTTCTCGCGCGGACGGTCGCTTTCAGGCCAGTTGTTGATGGATAGTTTAGACATTCACAACTTCGTGTATCGTGTTCGGACAGCGCGTTCTGTTACTTGTAGAACGTCTTTTCGTAGGCAGCAAACTCACTCTTACCCAATACGCAGCGTTTCCACCACGCTTCGAGAAATCCGCATCCGTAGCCTGTCAGCTGAACGTATGCGGCAATGCCGGAGAGCAGATTAGCTTTCGGGCTGTGGAAATCAGACAGACTGGCAAATACGTTCAGACAATAGTAGGCGAGCAGGAGGAGAAGCGGCGTGATGCCCGTCCACAGACTGTTCGCCACAAAACCTATCATTGAGATAAGCAACATCAGTACCATGCCCACAGTGAATGCCATCGGAAGCAGATGGACGAGCTTCAGCGACTCGGGATATTTCTTGTAGAGGTTAATGCGCGCAATGCCCGAATTGTAGACCTGCCGCCAAAACTTGCGAAAGTCAGTCCGTCGCTTGTGCCATACCCAGGCTTCGGGAAACAGACGGCAGCTTTTGCCCGCCTTGAAGATACGGATAGAAAAGTCGATATCCTCACCAAAGCGCATCTTGGAGAATCCACCCAACTCTAAGTAAACGTCGCGGCGGATGCCCATATTGAACGAGCGGGGATAGAACTTATCGAGTTTCTTCCTGCCGCCACGAATGCCACCCGTGGTAAAGAAGGAAGTCATCGAGTAAGAAATCGCCTTCTGCGTGTCGGTAAACGAATCGTGTGCGCTGTCAGGACCGCCGAAAGCATCGGTAGGCTGACGCTCCAGCTCTGTCTCGACTGCGTGCAGGTAGCCTTCGGGCAGCACGACATCAGAATCCAAAACAATCAGATACTCGCCCCGCGAACGCTCTGCACCATAGTTGCGACTCTGTCCCGGTCCGGAGTTCTCCTTGTAATAATAGTGCAGATTGAGCTTGTCGGCATACTTGTCGCAAACCTCCCTGCAGGGAATCTTCGAGCCATCCTCTATGATAACGACTTCAAAGTCGTCCGCAGTCTGACGGGTAAGGCTCGCCAACAGCTCGTCAACCTCGTCGGGACGATTATAAACGGGAACAATGAAACTGTACTTCATATCATAGAAAGACAAGTTGAGAAGTAAAAGAATAAAAGGTAAAAGGGCTTCCCCCCTTTTACCTTTCCGTTATGCGTTTACACGACCGA
The DNA here is from genome assembly GCA_963551095.1 of uncultured Prevotella sp. Taxonomy (GTDB): domain Bacteria; phylum Bacteroidota; class Bacteroidia; order Bacteroidales; family Bacteroidaceae; genus Prevotella. Next base: position 16,606 of record CAUVFB010000013.1, read on the forward strand.
GATAGCTGCCGTCGCGAGTGTCAATCTGAATTGTCTCACCCTCGTTGATGAACAGAGGTACGCGGACAACAGCACCAGTTTCAAGAGTTGCCGGCTTCGTAGCATTAGTAGCAGTATTGCCTTTTACGCCCGGTTCGCTGTGAGTAATGGTCAGCGTCGTCTTCACCGGCATTTCCGCAGAGAGGATGGTACCGTCAGAAGTATCAGTTACAACCTCAACGATGTCGCCTTCCTTCATGAAGTCAGAACCGGTAATCTGATGCTTGGGAATAGGTATCTGCTCGAAAGTCT
>CAUVFB010000014.1:0-16676 GCA_963551095.1 uncultured Prevotella sp.
TTCAAATACAAAGATAAGAAAAAAGGGGCTTACACACTTTTATAGGACAGTACCCCTTTTCGGTGGAAACCCTATACCCTTTCGGCAGAAACCCTATACCTTTTCAGTAGAAACCCTATACCCTTTCGGTGGAAACCCTATACCCTTTTGCGAGGAAGGTCGTTACCGGACGGCGGTCGGCAGGGTGTCTGCAGGCAGTCTGGTGGGTGTATCCGGAGTGGAGATACCCGTTCTTCATTGCGTCTTCCCCTATATCCGTATCAGGCTCTATGCGGAAGAAGTATGATAGGGTATAGCGTATGCAAGAGTAAAATGTCCCTTGATATATGGGGTTCAGAATGCTTCAAGGCACAATGGCTTTAGGGAATAAGAAAGCTCCGGCGTGAGAAAGTCGAAGCTTTGTGCATAAGAAGAGATTGCTGTTTTTACACGCCCTCATATCATACAGCAAGGCTTATATGAAAGAACTCGGGTAGAGCCGATTAGGAAAGGAAGGAACTGATGTCCTCATAGAATACATGAGAGACGGGAGAAAAATGGAGCGGAGTTAGGGAAAAGAGGGAGGCGCATTCATCCTTATCAGCTTCCCCGTAGCGGGATGTAGAAACTCAAGGTATTCGGCATGAAGATACAGGCGGTCGGCACGCGTACCGTAAAGTCTGTCGCCAAGAATCGGCGCAGCGAGTCCGTCGGGATGGGCACAGTGGACGCGGAGCTGATGAGTGCGCCCCGTCTGCGGATACAGTTCTACACGCACGGCTTCCGAAATGTAAGGATCGGAGAGGCGGACACGCTCCTTTATTATATAGCGCGTGATGGCCGGCTTGCCCCGTTCGAGGTCGACCATCTGGCGGGGACGGTCGTTCGGGTCGGGACACAAGTGTAGATTGATGGCTCCTTCGGGCGGTATTCCCCGTTCAAGAACCGAGGACGGCAGGAGGGCGACGTAGCGTTTACGGACGGTGTGCGCCCTGAACTGTTCCTGAAGATGTCGGTGTGCCAGCTTTGTCCGAGCTACGACAAGCAGTCCGCTCGTTGCCATGTCGAGCCGGTGAACGATAATTGGGCAGCCTGTATCGCCCCATCGCTCGCGCAGAATGCTGTATACCGACTCGCGACTACCACGCCCAGGCACACTCAACATCCCCGATGGTTTGTTGACTACAGCAAGACTGTCGTCTTCGTAAAGAATCTGCAACGGTTGGGAGCTACTACACTCCGTTTCGTTCTTGGCTATGTCCATCCCCTGCAGCATCCATTCTAAGATGGGCTTGCACTTCCCGTTGCAGGCCGGGTAGAACTGTCCGTGTTGCCGTATCTCCGCTTTCGGCGACTCGCCCCACCAGAACATCGCCATTGACAGGGGACGCAGATGATGGGAAAAAGCATATTGCAGGAGTTTGGGTTCGCAGCATTCGCCGGCACCCGAGGGAGGAAGAAGACCATCGGTAGCCCGCCGACGGGCAGGACTGTTGCGGAGGTAATACCCGCAGAAGATGTCGAGGAGGTTTTTCTGCTGTCCTCGTCCGTTCAGGAAAACGAACCGGGCGAAGAGCCAACGTTGCAGACTGTCCGACTTCTGCTTACGCGACAGTTTCAGTGCTGTTATTTCGCTTTCAATGGTCGACAATCGCTCCTCTGCTTCCTGAATGCGCGTTGCGTAGGCAGTTTTGGCGCGATGGAGTTCCGCCTTCAGAAACTGGCTTTGACGTATCATCTCCTGTCTTTCCGCATCAGAAATGAAAGCCTCCCGGCGTCGCTGGTCGCGCAACAGCTTGGCTGCCGATGCAATATCGCGTCTCTTCCTGATTTCTCTTTCGGCTTCCTCACGGATGGTTGTCAGCCGTTCCCTTGCCTCACGGTAGTCTTCTGAATGCGAAAGAACAGCTATCTGCTCGTTGATGTGGCTGATTTCGGTCTCGTGTGTCTTGAAATAGCCGTCGGGCGCAAGGTAGTCGAAGACGGGCGGGACGAAGCCGACCGGCGCAGGCTCCATCTGCCCCGAGTAGGCCTGTAGATACCCGAGCTGTCCATTGCTTTCCACAACCATCACGCCGTACATCTTGCCTTCGCCCGTCTCAGGCAGCGTAGCCTGAAGAAGCCGTGCGGCAAGTCGGCAGAGTTTGTCCGGTTCATACCCGAACGGATTGTTGAACGGTGTCTGCCGCAACAGCTCCAGCTCGCCCTGCGTGAAAGAGAGTCCGAGGAAGGTGTGAAAGTTTGTCATAGGTACAAGAATCGTCTCTATGACTTCAGGCGTGGATATTGGATGCGGGTGTGGTACATGGCCTTGAGGCGTTCGATAAGCACTCTCTTGGCCGTTGTAATGTCCTGGAAAGTGATGGGACATTCGGTGAAGAAGCCCTGTGCCACCTGACCGTCAATGAGGCGGTTGACCAGTTCGCTGATGCTTGCTTCCGTGTACTCCTGCAACGAGCGTGAAGCAGCCTCGACGGTATCGCTCATCATAAGGATGGCCTGCTCGCGGGTGAAGGGATTGGGACCGGGATAGCGGAAAGGAGCCTCGTCAACCTCTTCACCGGGATGGGCGTTCTTGTAGCTGATGTAGAAATACTTGGCAAGTCCGGTTCCGTGATGGGTAGTAATGAACTCCTTGATGACGCGTGGCAGGTTGTAGCGTTCGGCCAAACGGAGTCCCTCACCGACGTGCCCGATGATGATGCGTGCACTCTCCAGGTCGGTCAGCTTGTCGTGCGGATTCACTCCCGCCTGATTTTCGGTGAAGAAGACTGGGTTAGCCATCTTGCCGATGTCGTGGTAGAGCGCACCGGTACGAACGAGCTGGCTCTTCGCACCAATCTTGTTGGCTATCTCAGAAGCCAGGTTGCCCACTGTGATAGAGTGTTGGAATGTGCCCGGGGCAATCTCGCTCAGCTGCCGAAGCAGTTCGTTGTTGGTATTGGAGAGTTCAAAGAGAGTTACGGTGGAGACGAATCCGAATGTCTTTTCTATTACGAGCATCAGCGGATAGGTGAAAAGCAGGAGGAAGCCGTTGGCAGCAAAATGGTAGTACATCGTCTGGTCGAGCTTCGAGAAGTCGTCTGCCTGAATAAGCTGTATGGAGAGATAGATCAGTGCCGACCCCATCGTTACGAGCAGGGCGGTGAGGAATATTTGGCTACGCTTGGAGAGTTCGCGAAGCGACAGGATGGCAACGATTCCCGCTACAAGCTGAACGATGATGAACTCGTACTGATATTTCACTGCTACGGCACAGACGAGAATCATCGTTGCGTGGGCGATAAAAGCCGTGCGCGAGTCCATGAAGACGCGGAAGAAGATGGGTGCCATCGTGAACGGGAGGATGTAGACGCTCAGGATGGTGTGCTCCATCATCAGCGAGGTAAGCAGCGGGAAGATGACAAGCATCGCGTAGAGAAGCGAGATGGCGCGCGGCTTGCCGAAATAATCCTTGCGGAAGAGGGCAAGGTAGAGCGTGAAGAGCAGGATGAGGATGAACACGTAGAGAGTCTGTCCGACGACGGTGGAAAGAAGCCCATCGTCGGTGGCGTTGCGCTTCTCCATCGCTTGTTCGAACGAGACTAGAACACGGTAGGTATGTGCGTCGACGATGTCGCCACGGTCGATGATTCGCTGTCCTTCCAGTACCATCCCCGATGCCTGCGGAATCAGGCTGAGCATATCGTTGATTTCCGTTTCGCTACGATCCTTGTCATAGATGAGGTTCGGCTCAATGTATTCGTTCAGGTTGCATTGCTGCAATATGTCGCGCTTGGGTCCCAGTACGGGATCCATGAACAGATGCTCATAGGCACCAATGGTGGAATAGAGCTTCGCTATGGGCTGGCTGACCGCCTGCTTCCCCATTACGACATGCACGACATTACCACTGTCGCGCACGAGCTTGGAGTATTGCTGTGCGTTGATGATGCCCGTCTGGTAAAGTTCGTGGAGCCGTCGGACAACAACCTCTACGTATTCGCGCGATAATCCCGGGATGCCGTCCTTGTAGGCACTGCGGAATTGAGCAATCGCCTTCTGCTCTACGCTTGGGCTGACGTTGAAATAAGGCTGGAAATGGCGCAGGATAGAGTCGCGTTCCTGCTTCAACGCCTCGTCGGTCTTGAACACCGGGAAGTCGAACTTGGCTATCAGCTGCCCGTACATCCATGGCTTCCCCTCGTCGTAGTGGAACATCTTGCCTTTCGAGCGGGGAAGGAAAAGAACTATCAGTACGACGGTCATCACCACAAGCAGCATTCTTGTGATGATATTGCGCCATTGATAATCGTGTATATTGTTGAATTGAATCATCGTATTGCAGGTTGATTATTGACTGTTTACACCGCGCGAAAATACTAAAAAAATGGCGCACGCTCGAAAAAAAACACTACTTTTGCACAAAAATAATCATATCCGATAATGTTAGAAAGAAAAGTCAGAGTCCGATTTGCGCCAAGTCCGACGGGACCGCTGCACATTGGCGGTGTACGCACAGCTTTGTTTAATTATCTCTTTGCCCGTCAGCACGGCGGCGAACTGGTCTTCCGTATTGAGGATACCGATTCGAACCGCTTCGTTCCGGGCGCAGAAGAATATATATTGGAGTCGTTCAAGTGGCTCGGGATCAAGTTTGATGAGGGAGTGGGCTTTGGTGGCGACCATGGCCCCTACCGTCAAAGCGAACGTCGCGACATCTATAAGAAGTACGTCGACCAGTTGCTTGACGAAGGGAAAGCATACATTGCTTTCGATACGCCGGAGGAGCTGGATGCCAGGCGCAAAGCGATTGACAACTTTCAGTATGATGCCCGCACTCGTGGACTGATGCGCAACTCGCTGACACTTCCCCAAGAAGAGGTCGACCGGCTTATCGAGGACGGCCAGCAGTATGTTGTCCGTTTCAAGATAGACCCCGGACAGGAAATTCATGTCAACGATATGATTCGCGGAGACGTGCGTGTCAAGAGCGACATCCTCGACGATAAGGTTCTTTACAAGAGTGCCGACGAGTTGCCGACCTATCATCTTGCTAACATTGTCGACGACCATCTGATGGAGATCAGCCACGTTATCCGCGGCGAGGAATGGCTGCCCAGTGCACCGCTCCATGTACTTCTCTACCGTGCTTTCGGCTGGGAAGACACGAAGCCGCAGTTTGCTCATCTTCCGTTGCTGCTCAAACCGGAAGGCAAGGGAAAACTTTCCAAGCGCGACGGCGACCGCCTCGGATTCCCGGTATTTCCACTTGAGTGGTACGACCCAAAGACAGAGGAGGTCAGTGCGGGCTATCGCGAGAGCGGATACTTCCCCGAAGCAGTGGTCAACTTTCTCGCCCTGCTCGGTTGGAATCCCGGTACGGAGCAGGAGCTGTTCTCACTCGATGGGCTGGTAAAGGCCTTCGACATTACGAAATGCTCCAAGAGCGGTGCCAAATTCGACTATCAGAAGGCCGCATGGTTCAACCACGAGTACATCTTGCGCAAAAGCGACGACGAGATTGCACGGCTTTTCGCACCTATCGTAGCTAACAACGGGGTGGATGCAACGATGAAGCAGATAACGACCGTTGTACATTTGATGAAAGACCGCGTATCGTTTGTCAAGGAGCTGTGGGACTTGTGCTCGTTCTTCTTCATTCCCCCGACAGAGTACGATGCCAAGACGGTGAAGAAACGTTGGAAAGAATATTCAGCACAACAGATGACCGAACTCTCAGAGGTGCTTGAAAGCATTGACGACTTCTCTGTAGAAGGACAGGAACCCGTCGTCATGAAATGGATAGAAGACAAGGGATATAAGCTCGGCGACATTATGAATGCTTTCCGCCTTGCCCTTGTCGGCATTGGAAAAGGACCGGGAATGTTCGACATCTCTGCCTTCCTGGGGAAGGAGGAGACGCGCAGACGCCTTCACACAGCTATCGAGGCTTTAGGATAACGGCTCTTTCGGCGAAGAAAGACAACTGTTACGGCTGCGTAGAAGCCTTGCTCTGCATGAGCAAACGTCCCGACAAACAACGGAAGCCTTGCCGGACCTCGGCAAGCGTCAAAACAAAAGTTATGTTAACTGCCGAACTTCGGCAAACGTCAAAACAAAAGTTATGTTAACTGCCGAACCTCGACAAACGTCAAAACAAAAGTTATGTTAACTGCCGAACCTCGGCAAGCGTTAAAACAAAAGTTATGTTAACTGCCGAACCTCGGCAAGCGTTAAAACAAAAGTTGTGTTAACTGCCGAACCTCGGCAAGCGTCAAAACAAAAGTTGTGCTAACTGCCGAACCTCGGCGAACGTCAAAACAAAAGTTGTGTTAACTGCCGAACCTCGGCAAACATTTCGGCAAATGATGGGAGGCTTTCCCAATGTGGCCAGGCTTTCAATGACCTACCTGGGATAAGAACTTCTGCCAGGCGTATAACCGGCAAACTGTCAGCTTAGCAAATGATGTATAATATTGTAATGTATGTGATACAGTTGGGTGTTGCACTCTACAGCCACTTCAATGAGAAAGTTAGAAAGATGTGGCAGGGTGAGCGCGAAGCCTTTCATATTCTTGAAGAAAAGGCAGACCCAACGGCAAAGTACGTTTGGTTTCATGCCGCTTCGCTTGGTGAGTTCGAGCAAGGCAGGCCCCTGATAGAGCAGATACGCCACGACCATCCCGAATACAAGATTCTCCTGACTTTCTTTTCGCCCTCGGGCTACGAAGTACGGAAGAACTACCAGGGTGCCGACATCATCACTTATCTGCCCATCGACACCGTTTCCAATGCCCGACGCTTTCTCCGCACGATACGTCCGGTGATGGCTTTCTTTATCAAGTACGAGTTTTGGTACAATTACCTCCACATCCTTCGCCATCGGGGAGTCCCGACCTATAGCGTCTCAAGCATATTCCGCCCCGGCCAGATCTTCTTCAGATGGTATGGATGGGAGTATAAGCACGTTCTCAGATGTTTTTCCCGGTTCTTCGTTCAGAACGAGATAAGCAAGCAACTGTTGGAGAGTATCGGCATAAAAAACACACTGGTAGTGGGTGATACACGCTTCGACCGTGTGCTGCAGATCAAGGAAGCCGGCAAGACTCTTCCGATAGTAGAGCGTTTCGTCGCTTCTCACTGCGATGAAGCGGGAAATGTCAGGAACGTGTTTGTGGCCGGTTCGTCATGGCTGCCCGACGAAGAAATCTTCCTGCCTTACTTCAACCGGCATCCCGAATGGAAATTGATAGTTGCCCCGCATGTCATTGGCAAGGAGCATCTGAGACAGATTCGGGCAATGATAAAAGACAGAAAGGTGGTGGAATATACCTCGACCGACGAGACCGAAGCGGCAGATGCCGACGTGTTGATTATTGATTGCTTCGGTCTGCTGTCGTCCATCTATCATTATGGAAGCGTTGCCTATGTCGGAGGTGGTTTCGGTGCAGGGATTCACAACGTATTGGAGGCTGCCGTATGGGCAATGCCTGTCGTCTTCGGTCCCAACAATAAGAACTTTGCCGAGGCACAAGGACTGATGCAGACAGGCGGAGGATTCGAGATAAAAGGGGCAGACGACTTCGTGCCGCTGATGGATCATACGTTGACGGGTCGTACACTTGACGAAAGCAGACGCTTGGCAGCCACGTTCGTAGAGAGTCTGTCGGGAGCAACACAGAATATTTTGAAAAATGTAGAGTTATGAAATACCAAATAACATGTGATAACTGCGGCACACAGTTCGTTGTCGATGCCGGAGAAGGACAGACGATAGAGTGCAAGTGTCCGCATTGCAAGGGCATCATGGAGGTTACGCTTCCCGTAACCCATGCCGCAGCTGAGTATGACGGTCAGCTTTCTGATCAGGAAACCATGGGAGAGCCTGCAGTCAATGACAACCGCAAACGCAACATCATCTTGGGCATTGTCGTCGGACTGCTTGTCGGTGCCCTGGGAGCATATTTTGCGTTGCGCCCCGCGGGCCCTGCCGACGAGCCACAACAGCCTGCCCCCATCGATACCATTCCATACGAGACTCCCGTAGAGGAAACTCCTGTGCAGACAATAGACACCGTTGCCACTCCGCCTGTACCGGAAAAGCCTGTCCGCGAAGAAGTCAAAGAGCCGCAACCCGAGCCGGCCGACACAACGGCAGCTGAACCGACCGAGGAGCATCAAGCACAATAATTTGTCAAACCAAATATTAGAGACTTATGAAAAAAAGTATTTTTGCAGGACTGGTGATGGTTGTCGGACTATCCTGTCTATGCGCTTGCGACGAGAAGAAAGACATCCGTACCCCATTACCTGTCTTTGATGAGGCTTTCATAAAAGGTAAGTGGAATATCACACAGATTGACACGATGACAACAAGCGAAAGGGGATTGAAAGTAAAGAAGGGTTCTCGCTACCCAACCGCAATGACGGTATCTTTCGACAATGGCATCTATAAGATTGCAGAGGGAGGTACGGAGAAATCGAACGGTACTTATGCCTTTAATAAATCTCTCAAAGCCTACGCAGTATACCTGATCCACGGTGCTGTTACCGACACGCTGAAATACCTGAAGTCGGAAGACAACAAGATGCTCAAACTGCGTCTTCATCCCGATAGGAGAGATTGCTTAGAACTGTATTTAAGGCGATAGACACACCGCATCGGCCTTAACAAGAAATGAACAACGAATAGAAAACAGACCATTCATGGGAAAGATCATTCTGACGGGCGACCGTCCGACGGGCAAACTCCACTTGGGTCATTACATAGGTTCGCTCCGTCGGCGCGTCGAACTGCAAAGCCGAGGCGACTTCGACCGTATGTTTGTCTTCATGGCAGACGTGCAGGCTCTGACAGACAACGCCGACAACCCGGAGAAAATACGGCAGAACATCATCGAGGTAGCCCTCGACTATCTCTCGGCAGGCCTGAATCCGGCGAAATGTACGCTCTATATACAGAGCCAAATACCCGAGTTGGCTGAGCTGGCAACCTATCTGATGAACCTTGTCAGTGTCAGCCGCGTACAGCGCAACCCGACTGTGAAGACAGAAATACGGATGCGCAACTTCGAAGCCAACATACCCATGGGCTTCTTCGCCTATCCTGTCTCTCAAGCGGCCGACATTGCAGCTTTCAAAGCGACTACCGTACCTGCAGGCGAGGATCAGGAGCCGATGATTGAGCTGACGCGCGAACTGGTACGCCGCTTCAACCAAACCTATGCACCCGTGCTTGTGGAACCGGACATCATGCTTCCCGAGAACGCAACGGCTCGCCGGCTGCCCGGAACCGACGGCAAGGAGAAGATGAGCAAGAGCCTCGGCAACTGCATCTACCTTTCCGACGATGCCGATACGGTATGGAAAAAGGTGAAGACGATGTACACCGATCCTGCTCATCTGAACGTCTCTGATCCGGGACATGTGGAAGGCAACGCCGTCTTCACCTATCTCGACGCCTTCGCAACCGATGACGACTTCGCAGAGTCGTGGCCGGAGTTCCGTAATCTCGGCGAGTTGAAGGCAGCATATACCGCCGGTGGCATCGGCGACATGAAGTGTAAGCAGTTCCTCAACAGCGTTCTCAACAAGATGCTGAAGCCTATCCGTACTCGCCGGCACGAGTTCGAGCAGGATATTCCGGAGGTTTACAACATTCTCAAGAAAGGTTCTGCCATCGCACGCGAAGCTGCCGCACAGACAATGGACGAAGTTCGCGCCGCCATGCGAATCAATTACTTCGAGGACGAGGAACTGATCAGAAGTCAGGCTGAAAGATTCAAAGTCTGACCAGCACTCCTCCCACGGTTCATTGTACAGTGGATGGATGTCGACAGCCGTTCTCTTAGAATGTACGGAAAGGGGTTCATCCCATGAAGTTCTCCCGTCGGGGCATGTATCCGGCCGGATTGACGAAACTATCTTATTCAAGGGTGTTAAACACTCTCATCTAAGGGTGTTAAACACTCTTACCCAAGGGTGTTAAACACTCTCTCTTATGGGTGTTAAACACCCTTGACGATAGGTGTTAAACACCCTTATCCAAGGTTCTGTAGGGACTGTGGAAACGCTGATAGAAGATGCTTGCAAACACAGCCTCATCCTTATACGACTACTTTTGCACAACGATAAACAGACAGACATGAACGAGACAGACATAATAGAAGGCCGCCCGGAGGAAGCGACAAGCAGCATCCTCCGTACAGAAGGGCTCGTGAAGCGATACGGAAAGCGTACTGTCGCCAATGGAGTGAGCATTCATGTGAAGCAGGGCGAGATTGTAGGGCTGCTCGGACCTAACGGTGCGGGGAAGACAACGTCGTTCTATATGACTACAGGACTGGTGGTTCCCAATGGCGGACACGTATATATCGACGACAAGGAAATCACCGGTTACCCGGTCTACAAGCGTGCGCGGTCGGGCATCGGATACTTGCCGCAGGAGGCTAGTGTCTTCCGCAAGATGAGCGTCGAGGACAATATTATGAGCGTACTCGAAATGACGAAACTTTCAAAGCAGCAGCGCGTGGAGAAAATGGAGAACTTGATACGTGAGTTCCGACTTGAAAAGGTGCGCAAAAACCTCGGCGACCGCCTCTCGGGAGGCGAGCGTCGCCGTTGTGAGATAGCCCGTTGCCTTGCCATCGACCCCAAATTCATCATGCTTGACGAACCTTTCGCCGGCGTAGACCCCATTGCTGTCGAGGATATACAGCACATTGTCTGGCGATTGAAGTTCCGTAACATCGGCATACTCATCACCGACCACAACGTACACGAAACGCTCAACATCACCGACCGCGCTTATCTGCTCTTCGAAGGGCGCATTCTGTTTAAGGGAACGCCCGAAGAACTGGCTGCCAACCCCATAGTCAAGGAGAAATACCTCGGTACTGACTTCGTATTGCAGAAGAAAGACTTTCAGCTGCTCGACCAACGGAAGCGCGCACAGGAGGAATCGCAAGGCTAATCCTTAGCGTCGAACCCGTACAAAGAACATCGGGAGTTATGGCGTTATGGCGAGTGGGGCATCCGTCTGAGGCTTATTTGATAAACAAAAGAGGCTTGTTGGATTGCGAAACCGGCTTGTTCAGTGGCCGAAACCGGCTTGTTTGAAAACAGGATGGACACATGGGGCATCAGACGTTGCATGACAGGTCGGCGGAAGAGACGACGATTTTATATGACTTTGCATTCAACAACAGGAAATCATGGGCGAAAAGATAACAGACTTTGAGATTATGGCACCCGTAGGGTCGCGCGAGAGCCTTGCGGCAGCCATACAGGCAGGGGCAGATTCGGTTTATTTCGGGATAGGACAGCTGAATATGCGCTCCCATTCGGCCAATCACTTTACGACAGACGACCTCAACGAAATTGCACAGACATGCAGCGAGCACGGCATCAAGACTTATCTGACAGTGAATACCGTCATCTACGACGAGGATATCAGTACGATGCACAAGATAATAGATGCTGCGCGAGCTGCCCACATCACGGCCGTGATTGCCAGCGACGTAGCTGTGATGATGTATTGCCGGCAGGTGGGTGTGGAGGTGCATCTCTCTACACAGCTCAACATATCCAATATTGATGCCCTGAAGTTCTACGCGCAGTTTGCCGACGTCGTGGTATTGGCACGCGAACTGAACATGGAGCAGGTGGCAGAGGTTTACCGACAGATTCACAGACAGGACATCCGCGGGCCGCACGGCAGACTGATTCGCATAGAAATGTTCTGCCATGGAGCACTCTGTATGGCGGTTTCAGGCAAGTGCTATATGAGTCTGCACGATGCCAACCGTTCTGCCAACCGCGGCGAATGCGTACAGATATGCCGCCGTTCGTATACCGTTACCGACAACGAGACGGGCAATCAACTCGAAATAGACAACAAATACATCATGAGTCCGAAAGACTTGAAAACCGTCCGCTTCATCGACAAGATGATGAAAGCCGGTGTTCGGGTGTTCAAGATAGAGGGGCGTGCCCGCGGACCGGAATATGTCCATGCGGTAGTAAGCTGTTACAAGGAGGCGATACAGAGCGTTCTCGACGGCACTTTCACCGAGGCAAAGAAGAATGCGTGGGACAAACAGCTCGCCACCGTGTTCAACCGCGGCTTCTGGGACGGCTATTATCTGGGACAGACGATGGGCGAATGGACGAAGAACTACGGCAACAAAGCGACAGAGAAGAAAGTCCTCGTGGGCAAGATTACCAAATACTTCTCACGGTTGAGCGTTGCCGAAGTAGCCGTCGAGGCTTCCGAGATAGAGCTGGGCGACCATCTGCTCATCACAGGTACAACAACAGGTGTACAGAAACTGGATGCCGGGGAGATACGCTACGAACTTGAACCGGTGAAGAAAGCCGAAAAGGGATGGCGAATCTCCATTCCTGTTCCCGGGAAGGTGCGGCCGAACGACAAGATATACAAATTGGTTAAGACGAATAAAAGATAGTTATGACAATCAACGAACTGCAGGATGAAGTCATCGAAGAGTTTTCCGATCTGACTGACTGGATGGATAAGTATCAGATGCTTATCGACCTGGGTAACGACCTCAACGTATTGGACGAGAAATACAAAAACGAACAGAATCTCATTGACGGTTGCCAAAGCCGCGTATGGCTTCAGTGCGACGAGGTAAACGGCCGGCTTGTCTTCACAGCCGACTCTGACGCGCTCATCACCAAGGGCATTATCGCCCTGTTGATACGCGTTATCAGCAACCACACACCTCAGGAAATCATCGATGCCGACCTCTATTTCATCGACCGTATAGGGCTTCGTCAGCACTTGAGTCCGACCCGCAGCAACGGGCTTCTCTCAATGATGAAGCAGATAAAGGCATACGCCATAGCTTTCAGTATAAAATAGCCGATGAGGAAACTGCGCACCATAGAGATGCAACGGCTTTCGCTCGAAGAGTTCAAGGAAGCCGAGAAACTGCCGCTCATCGTCGTGTTGGACGATGTGCGGTCGCTGTATAATGTCGGCAGTGTGTTCCGTTCGTGCGATGCTTTCCGTGTTGAGGCTGTCTATCTCTGCGGTATCACAGCCACACCACCCAATGCTGAGATTCACAAAACGGCTTTGGGCGGTGAGGATTCCGTCGAGTGGAAGTATTTCGAACGCACAGAAGATGCTGTCGACGAGCTTCATCGGCAGGGCTGTTTCGTCTACAGTGTGGAGCAGGTAGAAGGTTCTACCAAGTTGCAGGAGCTGGATCCGCTTCCCTATGCAGTCCAAACGGAGGAGCTATCCATTGGCCAGAGGACAAAGGACGATGGAGAGTCGACAAAGGACAATGCACGCCTTCAACCTCCCCCCCACAACTTCAGCTATGCCGTCGTACTGGGCAACGAAGTGAAAGGAGTCAAGCAGACAGTTGTAGATATGAGCGACGGATGTCTCGAAATACCCCAGTTCGGCACCAAACATTCGCTCAACGTCAGCGTAACGGCCGGCATCGTTGTTTGGGAGTTTGCCAAACGGTGGATGAAGGTAAAGGCTTACTGTGGCAGACCATCGGAACTCTGAGTCGAAGCCGACGAAGCTGCTGTTCGAGTCGTCTGCCGGAAACCGACAAGGTGAATAGTCCTCCCCGAACTATTCACCTTGTTGGCTGTATTTGCGGTCATCGGCGAGACTGCTGGCATCTCTCTGCCGAAGCGTTATCCAATCAGTTTCAGCAGATAGGCACACTTCTCCGGGTTGCCGAGCGTTTTGCCCCGATCGCAGGACAGCTTCACGCAGTCATGCCATTCGCGCTTCTCGGTAATCCTCATCCGGGTGAGTTTGACAACGATATTCATCGGTTTGCAGTTCTCGACATCACATGTCAGGAATGTCCCCATGCCATAGCTGTCCTGCACGCGCCCCGCCACATAGTTGTGAATCTCCATCGCCCGGTCAATGTTCAGTCCGTTGCTGTAGACCACCTGCTTCGTCGCCGGGTCGATACCGAGGCTCCTGTACTTGGAGATAATCTTCTCCGTCTGTTCTTCCTCTGTTCCGCTGTCGACACGCAACCCTGAAAACATCATTGCCATGCGCTTCGAAAGATTGCCGAAGAACACTTTGTCGCCGAAGCAATCGTAGAGATAAATACCGTTGTCGCCGTCGTATACGTCGCTGAACTTACGCATCACGTTGAAGTTGCATTCGAAAATACCACTCACATTCTCCTCAAATTCTATCAGTTGATGGCTCATCGTACCCACAGCAATGAGGTCGTACTTCATCGCCAGATACACATTGCTCGTGCCCGTGAAGCATCCCGACCACGCGTGGAAGCCCCGATCGTCGGTGAAACCGCCCTGCTCGTCGGTCTCTTTCATTGTGCGAACCACCATATCGTGGTGCGCAAACGACAGGCGGCGGCGCGTTCCCATGTCGCCGAGTATCAGTCCGCCTTCAAGAATGCGCCGTGCCTTTTCGGTGGCACGCTCCTGTTCGCGCCGGGGATTGTAGTGGGCAATGTCGCCGCTGAGTGTATGCATCAGTTCGGAGACGATACTAAGAATCGGCATCTCCCACATGATGGTCGAATACCATTTTCCCCGCACCCTGATATCGAGGTATCCGGCTTCGTCCTGCGACACCGTTACCTCATCGGGATTGAAGCGATAGCCACGCAGAAAGGTGAAATACCATTCCGGAAGATAGTACATGCGACGGTGCATGAAGGCGATTTCCTCCTCGGTAACGGCGACATTGCGCATATATCCCAGCTGTTCGGTAAGCAGTTCGCCGAATCCACTGGGATAGACGGTATGGTTCCGGTCGAAGAACGTGTACTCGACTTCCGCCCGGGGGTATTTCTGAAGCACGTAATACTGACAGCTGAACGTATAGGCATCATTGTCGGTGAGATGTCGGATGATCTGTTGCATGGGATTCTGTTTTGAACTGGCAGCCGCGGGAGGCTTTTCTGCTCGCTGCCCAACTTGTTTATGTGCTGCAAAAGTACGAATAATGTTTCTAAAAGCCGAGAAGGCCGGGCGAAAAGGGCTGACTGCCAACCGCCTCAGCCGTTCGTCCGCCACGAAATGCTGCGGGAAGGCAGGACAAACATGCAACGGCTGCGACACAAAGGATTCGGGATACGGATGCAATCTCTACATGCTGTAAAATATTTTCCCACCCGACCTTACCACGGTCCTATACTTAGGCCCCCTCGGTATAGGACCAAGGGGGTCTCGGTATAGGACCGAGGTACCCTTAGTCCTATACCGAGGTAGGCTCACCTGTATCGTGCTGATTATCAATAAGTTACAAGAGGGCCTGAAACCCACCTGTTTTGTAAAGTATTTTGACAGAAAATACTGGCCGAATCAGCAGATTCCGCGCCCCCGCCATGCTGCATTTAGCTCGCTGACTCGTCCACGTACTTGCTTTTCCGGATGAGTGTTCCTCAAGTAATACTCATCCCATATACCACGAGAGGTATTGATGGCGGGAGCGTAATGGACAGAAAAATCCCTTCCACCCGAAAGTGAAAGGGATGATGGTTTGAACCTTTACGGTGTAAGGGCAGAATTACTCTGCTGTCGGGGCATCCTCTTCTGCTACCGGAGCCTCTTCTGCCGCTGTCTCAATCGTTTCCTCAACAGTTGCTTCCTCGGCTGCAGGAGCTTCTGTTGGTGTTTCCTCTACAACCGGTTCCGGCTGATTCTCTGCGATAACGGTTATGGGCAGCTTTACCTCCACGCCTTTGAAGAAATGTATAGTGGCCTCGTAAGTTCCCACTCGCTTGATGTCGCGCATGGTAACAATCTTACGATCTACCTCAATGCCTTTCTTAGCGAGTTCAGCAACAACGATGGCTGCGTTTACAGAGCCGTAGGTTACGCCTGTAACAGAAACTTTGGCTTCGATAACCAGCTCCACGCCTTCGAACTGGGCAGCCTTCTTTTCAGCCTCAGCCTTCTTGGCAGCAATCTTGGCAGCCTGTTGCTTAAGATCTTCAGTGAGTTGCTTCTTTGCCGAAGGAGATGCGATGACTCCCTTACCTGTCGGAATCAGATAATTGCGGCCGTAACCGTTCTTTACGTTGACGATTTCGTTCTTGTAACCAAGTCCGATAATATCTTCTTTGAGTATAATTTCCATTTCTTAGCCTCCTTTTCTTACTTCATCAAATCGGTTACGTAGGGAAGCAATGCTATCTGGCGGGCACGCTTGACAGCCTGTGCCACACGACGCTGATACTTCAAAGAGGTACCTGTGATGCGGCGGGGCAGAATCTTTCCCTGCTCATTGAGGAACTTCTTGAGGAACTCGCCGTCCTTGTAGTCAATGTACTTGATGCCGCTCTTCTTGAAACGGCAATACTTCTTCTTCTTGGTGTCGATGGAAGGAGCGTTCAAATAACGAATTTCTGATTTCTTCTGCTCTGCCATGATTATGCCTCCTTTTTAGATGCCCATTTCGCACGACGCTTCTCTGCATAGGCAGCCGAATACTTATCCTGCTTGATGGTAATGTGACGAATGACCTTCTCGTCGCGGCGGAAGCCGGTCTCGAGGGTTTGGATAACTGACGGCTCTGCCTTGAACTCCAGCAGAGCATAGAAGCCCGACGACTTCTTCTGGATGTTGTAAGCCAACTTCTTCAGACCCCAGATCTCCTCGTTCAAGATTTCAGCACCATTATCGGTGAGCAGCTTCTTGAATTTAGCGACCGTTTCCTTCATCTGTTCGTC